>JALUZX010000363.1 GCA_027011425.1 Planctomycetota bacterium | reverse complement strand
CAGGAGGCCCATCTCGAGGGCCTGGGCGTAGGCTTCGGCCTGGGTTCGAAGAGAATGCATGGTGGTTTCCGGTGGTTCTGGAAAAGGCTCATTCTTCCTTGTCGGCCTTGGAAAGGCCGTGGCGCAGCACCAGGAATCCGGCCGTTCCGGAGAGGAAGGAGCCCGCCAGGATTCCCAGGCGGTCCAGGCCCAGGAAGGGGCCGCCTCCCTCCTCGAAGGCCAGGGAGGCGATAAACAGACTCATGGTAAAGCCGATGCCGCAAAGGAGGGAGATCCCGAAAAGGAGTTTTTTGTTCGCCCCTTCAGGCAGGGCCGCGAGCTTCAGGCGGACCGCCAGGCCGGACATGGCCAGGACGCCGATGGGCTTTCCAAGGAGCAGGCCCGCCGCCACTCCCAGGGAAAGGGGGTGGAGCAGGTCCGAGGGGGAGAGGCCCTGGAGGGGGACGCCGGCATTGGCGAAGGCGAAGAGGGGAAGGATCCCGAAGGCCACCCAGGGATGGAGGGCGTGCTCCAGCCGGCGGAGGAGGGGCTCCTCCTGGGAGTGCTCCTTCCCGCCCCCGGGAGTCCTGAGGGGAATGAAGAGGGCCAGGACCACCCCGGCCAGGGTGGCGTGCACGCCCGATTTCAGCACAGCCACCCAGAGGGGGATGCCCAGGAGGAAGTAGGGGGCGGGCCTTCTTACGCCCAGGCGGTTCAGGAGGGCCAGGCCGAGGACCAGGAGCACCGCCACGGCCAGGGAAATCCAGGAGAGCCCTCCCGAATAGAAGATGGCGATCACTACCACCGCTCCCAGGTCGTCGAAAACCGCCACGCTGAGAAGGAAGGCCTTGAGGCTGGTGGGGACCCTTTTTCCGAGGAGGGAGAGCACTCCCAGGGCGAAGGCGATGTCCGTGGCCGTGGGGATGGCCCAGCCCCGCAAGGCCGCCGGGTCGCCCCGGTTGAAGAAGAAGAAGATCGCCGCCGGGGCGGCCATCCCTCCCAGGGCGCCGAAAGCGGGAAGGGTGGCCTTCCGCAGGCTGGAGAGATGGCCTTCCAGGACTTCCCGCTTAAGTTCCAGGCCCACCAGGAGGAAGAAGACCGCCATCAAGCCGTCGTTGATCCAGAGCAGGAGAGGCTTGGACAGGCCGGCCTTGCCCAGGGAGATCGAGAGAGGGAGGTCCAGAAAGGACTGGTAGGCCTCCCGGAGGGGGCTGTTGGCCGTTCCCAGGGCCAGGAGGGTGGCGGCGAAGAGAAGGATGCCCCCGGCGGCTTCCAGGCGGAGAAAGGCCCGGAGGGGCTGGAAGGCCTTCTTTGGAGCCGCGCACTTTTCGGGAGTCATGGGACGGTCCGATCCTGGAGGCCTGTGGAAGGGGCGCTCTCCATAATGGCCCTGTATGGCCCAGGGAGGGGAGGGACGCAACCCTGTTTTCGTGCCTTCCCCGCCGCGGGAGGGGGTGAAATTCGAAGGAAGGAGTTTGGGATGCGACGGGGGAATCCCGAAAGATATATGATCCCTACCTCATTCAATCCCGGGTGAGCTTTTCGGCCTGGTGAGGGAAGGGGGGATTCCAGATGGTTTAGACGGCTCGCCCTGAAGCTCCTGGGGCGGATATGCCCTTAAGGAGCCCTTCCACGCTGAGGTCCTCGTCCAAGTCCGGCCAATGGATACCTCGGCCGTCACCGATAAGTCGCCAATTGCGGCGGTCTTCAGGGCTTCCATGCAACAAGCGCGGAAACCAGACAAGAGGGACAGTCAAGCGCCGGCCATCGGCAAGATGAACGGTAAGCTCATCTTCGCTGATGGTGACATCGACGGCCCGGGGATCTCCTTTAAAATTTGAAGAACTCATTTCATGCCTCCAGGAGTCTTTCCCGGTTTGTTCTTACCAATTGTTCCAATCTCCTAAGTTCACGGGCGTTCAACCGATAGCCAAAGGCAAGAGAAATGGGTTCCAACCAGAATTTTGCCACTCCATCTCCCTGTTCCACATGAATGTGTGGGGGTTCTCCGGCTTCATTACTGTAAAAAAAGAAACGGGCCGGGCCGATTCGAAAAATCATGGGCATCCAAAACGATCCATTTCGATAGAGTCACCAATCCCATAAGTAACTCCTTGAATTATAAGGCGAAACTTTTTGGTGGAAAGCGCTGCAAGGGTGACTTTTTCGGCCCCCAAGGGCCGTTCGTCCCCGGCGGGGGGGGTGTATAAAGGGGCTCCAGGAATTTTTTCTGGGATGAGGGTGTGAAGCGAGGCGGCGATGTGAAAGAAAAGACGGCAGGAATTCGGGTGGGGCAGGCCCTCCCCCCGAGGGGCCTGGTCTTCGACGTGAAGCGCTTCGCCATCCACGACGGGCCGGGGATCAGGACGACTCTCTTCTTCAAGGGCTGTCCCTTGCGGTGTCCCTGGTGCCACAACCCGGAGAGCATTTTTCTGGAGCAAGAGCTGGTCTTCCACGCCGAAAGGTGCCTGGGATGCCGGGACTGCCTGGAGGCCTGTCCCACGGGGGCGGCCTCCCTGGAGCCCGGGATGGCCCCGGCCGATCGGGATCGGTGCGAACTCTCCGGGAAATGCGTGGAGGTCTGCCCTTCCGGGGCGCGGGAGATCCTGGGGCGGTGGATGACCTTGGAAGAGGCCCTGGCCGAGCTGGAGCGGGACCGGGTCTTCTAC
>JALUZX010000362.1 GCA_027011425.1 Planctomycetota bacterium | reverse complement strand
ATACCGGTCCCCTCCCTCCTTCCAGGGGAGACCGCCGAACCTTCCGGTCAGGTTGTACTTGGCCTCCCCCCTGGTGCGGCGCAGGCCGTCGCTCTCCCGGAAGATCCCGGCGCCCCAGGTGAGGCGGTCCTGCAAGGCCGTATTCTGGACCATGAATCCCACGTTCTTGCCGGGAACCAGGGCCTCCTCGGGCAAGGCCCGCTCGATGAAGGTCAGGTAGTTGGAGCTGGTCCTCTCCTCCAGGCCGAAAGGCTCCTTGAGATATCCCGCCAGGAAGGTGCCGGCGTAGGGGATCCCCTTCATGCCGATGAACAACCGCTTGGTTTTCGCCTCCCCCCCGGCGAAATCGTAGACGGCCTTGTAGATCACGTTCTTGTAAATGGTCCCAGCCGCCTTCAGCCTGGCCCGGCGGAACTCGCTCCCGTCCTCCAGGTCGAACCCTCCCCTTTTCAGGCTGGATTCCTCGGACATCCAGGCCGCGTCCCAGTGGATCCGGCCCCCCAGGTGGAGCCGGAAGCTCTTGTCCACCGATTCGAACTGGAGGCCTTCTTTCCAGAAGACCCGGAGGGGAACCTGGAAGGAAAGAGTCTGGGGGGAAGAACCCTCCCGGTCCTTTGCCTGGTCCTTTGCCCCTTTCTCCTGGGCCGCGCCCCGGGGAGGAGAAAGAACGGGAAGAAGGAGAAAGACAAGAAACGAAACCCTGGAGAAAGACATGAAGAGAACCCTCACTCTCGCGCCTCCACGTTTCAGCCGTCCGTCCGGAAGCGCTTTCCCCCGCTGGAGAGGAAGGCGCGGACCTCCCGGTATGGACGGTGGAGGTTTCTAACACTCCCGTGGGAGCGGATCCAGGTCTCGGCATACCAGAACCGGAAAGGAGGGCGCTGGGCCCGGAGAATCTCGAGTTCCAGCTTCTCCAGGGGCGCCGCGGCGGACCGGCACAACTCCCAGGCCTTGGCCCGGTCCGGCTCGCTCATGGCGCGGACCAGCAAAACGGCCGCCTGGGTGGGCCTGTAGTCGAAGAGCATCCCGAGCAAGGCGTTCTCGAAAAAGAACTGCCTCTCCAAGGGGCGCATCTTCGCCATGGCCGCCCTGGCCCTCGCCAAGGCCTTCTCGTAACCGGCCCTTCTCCCCAGCAGGGTGGGAAGAGTCGCCGGCATGGCCGGAGCGAAAGGTTTTCCTGCGAATTTCTTCACAAGCGAAGAAAGGGCGCCGTGGACCTTGGAGGACCCGTAGTGGAGCTTGTCCGGCCGGTCCAGGAGCCTGTAGTAGTCCTCGTAGACCGCCTCCGCCGCCGGGGCGGCCGGCTCCCCGAAGTATTCCCGGCACCACCAGGAGAGGTAGCGCCCCGCGGCGTCCGGTTTTTCGAAGGCCTTCTCCGCGTCCCAGCAGATCTCCGAGATCATCCGGGCGCCCATGACGAACTCCCTGAGTTCGGAGACGTTGAGGAGCATGAACTCCACGGCCCCTGACTTTACAATCTTGCGGAATTCCACCTCGATCCGCGCCGGCGTCACGATGTGGGCGCTCTGCTTGGTATTCCTTCCCAGGAAAGCCAGGTGGTAGTAGACCCCGTTCCTTGCCGGACCTTTCCCGACGGGAAGGGCCCGCATCACCCCGTCCCCGTTGTCGTCCCAGACCAGGATCACCTCCGGGGGAAGGTGGATCCTCCCTTTCAGGTAGTTCCCGAGCATCTCCCCGTAGAGGGTGAAGTGGAAGAGCGGGACCTTCCCGGGGGGAAGAAGGCTCTTCACCATGTTCACCTGGGCCCGGATGACCTCCTGGAAGACCCGGTCCTTCTCCGCCCGGGTCGTGCCCGGCGGGAAGGAATAGCCCCTATCCGCCGTGCCCCGCATGCCCACGGGCCAGATGCAATCCAGGTCGCGGTTTTCCAGGACGCCCCCTTTCCAGTAGCGGAGCATTCCCTCCCTGTTCGAGAACCAGTCCCACTTCTCCCCGGCGCCTCTTTTCTTTCCCAGGTCGAAGCGTTTGAAACCCCAGGGGTTGGAAAGCAGGGTGTCGTAGTGATGGGAGGTGAAGTAGAGGCCCCAGTCCGAGGCGGTCTTCTGGACTTCCCTGCGGCGGCGGACCCGGACGTAGGGAGCGACCATGTTCAACCGGAGTCTCAGCGCCGTCTCGAAATACCGTTCATACCACTTCCGGGCGATCCTCCCCGTTTGCAGGGGATAACGGCGGGCGTCGAAGGGCCGGGGCAGGATGTCCTCGTCGTCATGGAAGAGTCCCCTGAACCTGAAGGTGGGAGGGCCCGCCTCGAAATCGACCTTCTTCAAGACCAGGGGATCGCGATGTTCCGGCTCGTATCCCGTCCACAGGTAAAGAGGATCGACCCCGAGGCGTTCGCTCAGGGTATAGGCCGCGAAGGCGGTTCCCCGGAAATTCGAGCCCGCCAGCCAGAGATCCTTGCCGAGGGAGACGATCCGGTAGGCCTCCCACTTTCCCTGGAGCGCTTCCGGATGGACCTCCTCGGGGAGACTCCCTTTCCCCAGGGTGACGAGGTGGATCACCGCCGTGGCCGCGCCGGTGGCCTTGGTCACGACAGGAGGACGGAAACCGCTGATCCGCTCGATGTCCCGGGCCAGACATTGGGCCGCCCGCCCCACGGCGGAGTGCTCCCCCTCGCCCAGAAGGAGTT
>JALUZX010000361.1 GCA_027011425.1 Planctomycetota bacterium | reverse complement strand
GAGGCGGGTTCTTGGGCTGGCGGCGGTGGTCTTGGCGGGGCTCTTTTCCTGCCGGCAGGCGGAGAGGGCAGAGCATGTCTCTCTTCCCGGGCTCTTCGAGCTTGGGACGTTGGAGGGGCCTTCGCCGGGCTGGGACTCTTTGGCGGCCGGGGGGGATACGGTGCTGGCCCGGCGGGAGCACGACTACGTGACCCGCTACGGGATCGAGTGGCCCCTTCAGGAGGTGGCGCCTTTGCTTCGGGGCGCCGACGGGGCCCTCTGCAACCTGGAGTGTTGCGTGGCCCTGGGCGGGTTTCCCGCCTTCAAGGGAGAGCGGAATCCCTGCTACTTCCGGGCCCGCCCGGAGATGCTCCGGGTGATCACAAGGGCCGGGATCGACATGGTGACGGCGGCCAACAACCACGGCGCCGATTACGGTCCGGTTTCGGCGGCGGAGACTCTTCGCTGGACCCGGGCGGCGGGCCTGGTCTGCGTGGGCCTCGGCCTGGACCAGGCGGAGGCGGAGCGGCCCGCCCTGGTGCGGGTGGGGCGCACCCGGGTGGCCCTGGCGGGCATGGACACGACCATGCCGCTTTTTGCGGCTGGGCGCAACAAGCCGGGGGTCAACCACGCCCCGGAAGGGGACCTGGAAATCTTCGAGGACCGGGTGCGGCGCCTCGGGGAGTGGGCCAAGGGCCGGTGCGATCTTTTGGTGCTCACGATCCACTGGGGCCGCAACTGGGACCGGGAGACCAGCGGGATCCACCGCAAGATGGCCCGCATGGCCTTCCACTACGGCGTGGACCTGATCCTGGGCCACTCGGCCCACCGCCTCCAGGGGGTGGAGGTCATCGACGGGAAGATGGTGGTCTACGACATGGGTAATCTCCTCCTGGACGGGATCTACGGAGAGCCGGGCAAGATGGGCGGGGTCTTCGTCCTCCGGATCAGCCCCCGGGGGGTGCACCGCCTGGAGATCTACCCGACCCAGGTGCTCGTGGCCCGCACGGTCCGGCCCACCCCCGAGGAGGCCTGGCGGACGCTCAGGGAGATGGCCGATCTCTGCCGGCCTCTTGGAACCCGCCTGGAGCTCAGGCGCGCCCCGGGCTGGGGCCCGGTGGGGGTGATCCGGGTGGAACACCCCAGGGTCACGCCCAGGCCGCCCGTGCGGGCGGGGCTCGAGTTCCGGAAGTTCCCCGCCACGCGCGAGTTTCCGGTGCCCCGAAACGACGCGGCCCTGGCGGCGGACCTGCCCCCGGGCGCCCATCGCCTGGATCCGCCGGCCAAGGTGGCTCCCGGCGTGGAGCTCCTGGGATACAGGTATCCAAAAAGCGCCGAGGAGGGGACCATCCTGTTTGTCACCACCTGGTGGAAGGTCACAAGACCCGTCAAGGACCCCTGGCTCGTGAGCCTGGAGATGCTGGACCGGGAGGGAAGGGTGATCCGCTCGGCCCGGTACAACCGCCACGACCCGGCGGACTGGACCTTTCCGCTCTGGCGGATGAGGCCGGGTGAGATCGTGGAGGACTACTACCCGGCCCGCCTGGGCAAGGCCGTGCCGCCCGGGACCTTCAGGCTCCGCGCCCTGGTGCTGGACCCCCGCTATTCCCGGAAGAATGCTCCCGGCAAGGCCGTGGAGATCGGGACCTTCAAGGTGGTGGACTGGCGGAAGTAGTTCTTCCCCCGGGGCGGCGGGGGTCAAAACCGGAAACCCATGGCAAGCCAGGCCTGCCAGTCCCGGTCCCCGTCGAGCTGCTTGGCGATGCCGAGGCCGGGGCTCAGGATCACCGACCGGAACTCCCATCCGGCGTGAAGCTCCCCGCCGAGGGAGGAATACCAGTCCCCGTTTCCGGCGAAGTGGTCCGTGGAGACCTTGGCGGAATCGCCGAAGACCTCGAGGACGAGCTGGCGGAAGCGGAAGGGAGTGGTGGAAAAGCCCCGGAAGGGCCTCCAAAGGGGGACCCGGCAGGCCAGGGATCCGGCCAGGAGGTGGCGTCCCACAGCTTCGGTGTCCCGGACGTAGCCCCTGGGAAGGCCCCGGCCCAGAGGGCCTCCCACGACGAAGTTTCCCTGGAGGGTCCGGTCCCCGTCAGACCAGCCCGCCTGGCCCCCGAAGACGAGCTGGACCCCTCCCCGGCCGGGAAGGTCCAGGGCCCACGTGGCGTTGAGGAAGAGGCGGTTCCGCCTGAGGCTCCCGCCGAACCCGCTGTGGCGGAACTCCAGGACGGCCGTGACGCCGTCCCCGGGGGCGTAGCTCTGGGGAAAGAAGACGGCGTCCGCGTATCCGAGAGTGGCCTGGACGTAGCGCTCCGTTCCCCGGAAGGGCGGGGTGGATGTGAGATGGGCCCCCCGGTAGTCCCGGGCCGCCGAGGAGACCCGGTGGTGGCCGGCGATTCCGAAACTCAGGTATCCAAGGAAAGTCCGCTCCAGGCCGGCCAGGCCCCTTCCGGCGCGGAGCTCCAGGGTGTCCACGGTTTCGGTGTAGTCGTAATCATTGCCCCTGTCGTCGGTGACCTGGTCCTGGAAGGTCCGCTCCGAGCGCCAGAGATTTCCCCCGATCTCGATGGGCGCGCCCAGGTAGGCGTAGCCCAGGTAGCCCACGGCCTCGTGCTCCACCGGGCCCACCCCGGCGCCGAGGACGCCTATGTGGGTGAGGAGGGGATCGGCGCCGA
>JALUZX010000360.1 GCA_027011425.1 Planctomycetota bacterium | reverse complement strand
AACCTGGGGACCTTCGAGATCACCCTGGACGCCGAGAAGGCCCCCCAGACGGTCCGGAATTTCCTGACCTATTGCCTGGAGGGCTTCTACGAGGGGACGGTGTTCCACCGGATCATTCCGGGTTTCGTCGTCCAGGGCGGGGGAAAGGTGAAGGGCCCGGGCGGGGCCCTGCGGAGCAAGGCTCCCACCCACCTGCCCGTGCCCAACGAGGCGGGCAACGGCCTCACCCACGTGCGGGGAGCCGTGGCCATGGCCCGCTACACCGACCCGGACTCCGCCACCTGCCAGTTCTACGTGGCCCTGAAGAAGGCGTCCTACCTGGACAAAAAGCGGTATACCGTTTTTGGGAAGGTCACCAAGGGGATGGGCGTGATCGACAAGATGGCCGCCCTGGAGATCGTGGATCCCAAGCGGGGCCTCCCCAAGAATCCCCCGGTGATCGAAAAAGTGGTTGTCCGAAAGGGTCCTTGAGCCTAGACACCTCTATCCGGTTCCCTCCTCCTTGCGGGAGGTTTAGGACTTTGTAAGCGCGCTTGGGAGGTTTCTTTGGCTTCACTCCGCTCCTGGAAAAGGCATTTTCCGGCAGACCTTCTCACCCTCTCCCTTTTTCTTCCCTTCCTGGCCGGAGGTGGATGCAAACGGGCTCCAAGAACCTGGGCCCTGGACGGGGCCGGGCTCCAGGTCCGGCACGTCCAGCCCAAGGTCAAGGCCGGCCAGGGGGAGATCCCCATCGGCCTGGAGGCGAGGGGGCCCCTTTCTTCCCCGCCCCGGCTCGTCTGGACGCCGGCGGGGGGGAAGGAGGTCAACGCCCTTCCCATGAAGCCCAAGGATGGCGGGGCCGGCAAAGGCTCTTTCTTCCAGGCCAAGCTCCCCTTCCTGGGGCCGGGCAAGGGAATCCGCTACCACTTCCTCCTGGCGGCGCCCAAGGGGGGGCACTTGCGGTTTCCCGAAAAAGGGGACTTCCAGGTCACTTGCAAGGGAGGCGTGAGCCATGCCTTGCTCCTGGCCCACATCGGGGCCATGTTTCTGGGCCTGGTCTTTCTCGTGCTGGTGGCCTTCCGGTGCCTGGTCTACCTGAAAAAAGGCGCGTCCCTGCTTTCGGCGACCCGGATGGTGAAGTGGGCTACCTTCTTCATCTTCCTCGGGGGGGTCCCTCTGGGGATGCTGGTGGAGCGCAAGGTCTTCGGCACCTGGTGGGAGGGTTGGCCCTTTGGCCGGGACGTGACGGACACCAAGACGGGCCTGATCCTGCTGTGGTGGATTCTTCTTTCCTTCCTCGCGCCCGATCCGGAGAGGGCTTCGCAAAAGAAGGCCCGGACCTGGGCCTGGGCGGTCCTGGTCTGCCTGGTTCTCACGGTGGCCCTCTACGTGGTTCCCCACGAAAACCTGAAGTTCTGAGCCCCCTTGTCCAGGCCTCCGCTCACAAAAAGACCCGGACCACCCCCACGGGAAGGGCCTTTTTGATCTCCTCTTCCACCTCCTCCGCTCTTCTCCTGGCCTGGGCCAGGGTCCAGGAGGGGGGAAAGCGCAAGATGATGTCCAGGGAGACCTTCCCGTTCATGTAGTGGAGACAGAGGATTTCCCACCCCTGGGTTTCCTCCCGGCCCGAAAAGATCCCTTCCAGGATCCGGGCCACCTCTTCGCGGGAAGGCCCCAGGTCGAATTGGGCCCCATGTTCCTCGGGCTCCACGTGGACGATCACCTCGGCCAGGTGGGGGACTTTCCCGGTAAGGGCCTTTTTCAAGGCTTCACCCACCCGGTGCCCTTCGCTCACGGTAAGCCTGGGGTCCACCAGCACATGGAGGTCCACCAGGAGGAACCCGCCCATCCACCGGGCCCGCAGATCGTGGACGTCCCGCACCCCTTCGACCTGGGCCGCCTCCTTCAGAAGTCCCTGGATCTCCTCTTCCGGCAAGGCTTCGTCCGTGAGTTTTCCAAGGGCGGGTCTCAGGATTCCCCAGGCCGCGTGAGCCACAAGGAGAGCCACCAGGATGGCCGCCACGGGATCCAGAAGGGGCGCTCCCGCCTTGGCGCCGGCCAGGCCGGCGAGAACGGCCAGGGAGGAGAGGGCGTCGGAACGGTGGTGCCAGGCATTGGCCAGGAGCAGTTCGCTCTTCAGGGCCCGGGCCGCCTTGGCCGTCCACTGGTAGAGACCCTCCTTGACCGCCAGGCTGAGGATGGCCACCAGCAAGGCTCCCGTCCCGGGCGTGGCGGTCTTCCCGGAAAAGACGTCGCCCAGGGCGTCCAGGAGGATTCCCCCGGCGACCACGGTAAGGATGGCTCCCACGGCCAAGGCCCCCAGGCTCTCGAATCTTCCATGGCCGTAAGGGTGGGAGGGATCCGAAGGAGCCCGGCCCACCTTCAATCCCAACAGGACCAGGATGTCCGTGAGGAGGTCCGAAAAGGAGTGCACGCCGTCGGCCACCAAGGCCCGGCTCCCGGCGGAGAGACCGACCCCCACCTTGAGGCCCCCCAATGCCAGGTTGACGAGCAAGCCCGCCAGGGTGACCCCCTTTCCCCACTCCAAGGAGGTCTCCTTTTGGGCCAGGTGAGGTTCCTTTTCCAAGGCGCGCTTCCCGCTCATGGAGGAAGGATGGGGCGGGGACAAAAAGGCGCAAATATAAAAAAATGGAGCGGGCGAAGGGATTTGAACCCTCGACAATCGGCTTGGGAAGCCGACACTCTACCCCTGAGTTACGCCCGCTCGAAGGGTGGGAAAAAAATAGTCCCACCGGCGCCGGGCGTCAAGACCGTTTCAGAAGAGGAGATAGAGCCCCACTACGTAGCCCGTGAGGGTGGCGTCCATTTCATACTTGTTTCCTCCCGTGTGACCCTCGGTGGAGATCTCCAGGTGGCGGAACCCGGCCAGGACGTCCACGGACGGAGCGGCCTCCCAGCGCAGGGTGAACAGGGTGTCCCAGTAAGGCCCGGTCACGTCGCCCCAGTCTCCGGCCGAAAAGGACTGGTCCAGGCGGAACTTGAGGGTGTCCAGATCGACTTGCGCCCGAAAGGCCAGGAAAGGGACCAGCCCCTGGGATTTGAAGTCCTCCCCGATGGCCCGGTCCAGATCGAAGACGGAAAGGTCCCACCGCACCTTGTGGAAACCCAGGCCGGCCCCGAGCTGGACACGGGGGGTGAGCTGGTAGTCCGAGCCCAGGGGAATCCCCGAGGGGAAGTCGTAGCCGTAGAACCTCCCGATGTAGGCCAGGCGATACCCGTAGTATTCCAGGTCCGATTGGGTGGCTTCTCTCCGGCGCAGGTGGCCGAAATCGTTCTCCAGGTAACCTTTGCTGTTCTGGCGCTTGAACTGTTCGTAACCCAGGTCGAACCCGGAGAAGCCGTCCCCGAAAAAGAGTGTGACCGCCGGGTCGGTCTCCCGTTCGGCCAGCTTGAGGGCCGACCCGAAGCTGTTGGCTCCGTTGTGCTGGGGGCCCGAGGCCATGCGCACTTTGCCGCTGGGCTTCAAGAAATTCCCCAGGGGGGCCAGGGTGACCTGGCCGTCTTCCAGCCCGGGGAGTCCGCAGGAGGACAAGAGAAGGGAGAAAAGAAGGAGCCCCCGGCGAAGAACCGGTGAGGAGACCTTCCAAAAAGGGCGAAGACTTTTCGGTTGCCAGGCTGGGACCATTCTGGATCCTCCTTCTCCCCGGGGTTGCCGGGATGCCCGGGGAGAGACAAGGATGCTACCCTCTTCCCGGAAAAAGCCCAAGGATGGAGGCGCCATGGGATTGCCGCCTTTTACGAGCCAGGATTTCGATCTCTTTTCCCGGGAGAAGACCCGGGACCCTGAATGGGACGGCCCCCGCCTGTCCTTGAAGCGGAAACTCCAGGCCTGGGGGGAGGCCGCCGAAGAGCGGATCCGCAAAGAAGTGGGGGTGGAGTTCAAGGTCCAGACCAGCCTCCACAGGCCCTACAAGCACAACCGCTACAAGGTGGAGTCCCAGAGAGTCATCCTCACCCCTCCCGCGGAGAGAAAGAAAGAATTGAAACGCCTCCTGGGGGAGGCCTTCCGGCAGGAGACCTCCTCGGGGGTGACCCAGATGCACCTGGCCTTGACTCTCACTCTTTCCCGGGCGGAGACGGGCCTGCGGGTGCCGCCCCAGGCCTGGTGGCACGGCCTGGCCTGGCAGAAAGCGGTCCAGGAGGACCCGGCGGGGCTGATCGGCCTCCTCGGAGCCCTTCCCGGGGAGTTCCTCCTGGAAGTCCAGTCCAGGAAAGGCGGGGTGGATTGCGGGGAGCTGGATGAAAAGCGCCTTTCCAGGCTTCTCCGCGCCTTCCGGCCCGGGGAACACTGGATCACCCTGGGGAGGGTCCATCCCCGGGAAGCCCTGCTCGAGGGGGTGGAGGACCAGGAAGGACTCTTGCTGGACGACCTGGTCGCCCTGGCGCCGGTGCACCGGTTCCTGGAGGCGTATACCTGGAAAGGCTCTTGACCTAGAAGTCGTCCGAAGTCGACTCGGCCCGCTTGCGGAGGTAGGCCATCTCCAGGAATTTCACGATTCGTTTCCAGTTCTCGGGAGGATTCAGTCCATCGGGGGTAAGGCAGGAAGGGAAATAGAAACCCAGCTTTCTTCCTTCGCTCCGGACCAGGACTCCTTCGATCCGAAAGCCCTTTTCCACGGGGCGGATCTCTTCCCGGAACTTCGGGGGCTCCTCCTTCTTTTCCTCCTCCTCTTCCTCCTCTTCCCCTGCCGGAGACTTTTTTTCCTTTTCCTCTTCTTTCTCTTCCCCCTCCTTTTCTTTTTCCTCTACTTCCTCCTTGGGAAGGGGGACCAGTTTCTTTTCGGAAAGGTTCATCTCCAGGGTTACCGTCTCCTTCGCTTCCAGGCGTGGAAGATCGCCTTCGAATTGAAGGAGGATGCCCGAGAGGCAGATGTCGACGGCCTGGGCCGGGAATGCCTTTCCGCTTTTTGTAATGACCTTGGTCTCAAGGAGGGTGTCGGGGCAAACGGGAATCCGGCAGGAACTCCTGGAGTCCGCCACGGCGATCCGGGAGGGGATCCGCATGAAGAGGTGGGTCTCCTTTCCGTCTTCCTTTTCTTCCTGGACCAGGCTGACGGACCAGGAGAGGAAGGCATAGATCCGGCCCAGGTGGGCAAAGGTGACCGAAACCGTGATGGTGGGGTCCATCAGGCTTTCCCTCAATGGCGAGGGGTTCTTGAAAGAGAAGCTGTCCCCCTCGATCCTCCCGAAGACGGCCTTGCTCAAGGCCATGTATTCAGGCCAGAGGATCACCGCCTTTTCCTCCTTCCGGCAACACTCCTGGAAGATCTCCATGATTTGGGGAGGAATGCGGAGGGGCCTCACTGGGGAAGATGGCGCCCGGTCTTTTCGTCTCCTCAGCATGGGGTTGCGACACTTTCGTCCGGATTCCGAATCGATTTCCGAAAGGCCCAACCGGGCCCTATGGACTTATGATAAGAGCCTAGTGTCTCCGGATAAACCCTGAATATTCCGGGACGAAGCGGGTTTTATTGCTCTTCAGGTGCGGTCCTTGTTCCGGAACCTCTTGATGGGGAGGTATTCCACAGTGGGGACCTTCTGGACGGGCTGGGGAAAATGCTGCATCAAGAGGAGGATGTCTTCGGGCATGTCCGTGGAAACGGGGAACCCCAGCTCCTTGGCCTCCTTGGGCCGGATGGGGTAGTCGTGGGTCCAGCGCCCCGTGGAGAGGGTGCGGGCCAGCTCCCGGGCCTTGTCTTCGGGAAGCCTGGGGGAGACCAGCTCGAAGACCGCCTCTTCCACCTGGGAGATGGCCTTCCGGGCCTGGTCGGCCAGGATCAAGGTCTGGTCGTCCACCTCGGCCACGGGCTTTTCCTCCACCACCTTCAGCAAGGAAGCTGCGGGGAACTGGCCGAGCTGAGGGTCCACGGGCCCCAGGACGGAGTGCTCGCACATGACGATCTCGTCCGCCGCGAGAGCGATGAGGGTTCCCCCGGACATGGCGTGGTGGGGGATGAAGGCCCTGACCTTGGCCGGATGGTTGGCCAGGGCCCGGGCGATCTGGAGGGCCGCCAGGACCAGTCCACCCGGGGTGTGGATGACGATGTCGATGGGCACGTCCCGCCCGGTCAGGTGGATGGCCCGGATCACCTCCTCCGAGTCGTGGATATCGATATACCGCATCAAGGGGAAGCCCAGCAGGCTCATGGTCTCCTGGCGGTGGACCAGGAGGATCACCCTGCTGTTGTGGTCCTTCTCGATCTTGGCGATGAGCCTGGCCCGGGCGGCTTCGAGCATCCTTTGCCTGAAGTAGGGCTGGAGGGCCGCCACCATGAAAAAGATCCAGAAAAGGTCCATGATGCCCACGATTTCGCCTCCTGTCGAAGTCCGGCCCGGAAAGGCCGGCGTTCAACGTCATTCTACTTGGCAGGGTAATGGGTGAGGACGTAGTTTTTCCAGGCTTCTTCCAGACGGCCCGGGGACCAGCCGAAGACCTCCTTGAAAGCCCGGCGCTGGACTCCCAGGAGGTTGCCGGCCCCGGTGGAGCCGTCCGGGTTGATGCGGCCCTTCATCCGGTCCAGGAAGCGGGCGAACTGGTCCCCGTGCTCGTCGGCGAGGAACTGCACCAGGGACCAGACGATCAGGTGGTCCTGGAACTTGAGTTCCCCGTAGTCCCTCTTCCGGAAGATTCCGGCCAAAGGCGGGTAGGCGCCGGCGGCGACCATGGCCCTCACCTTCGGTTCGTATCTCCAGGTCCTGCGGAGGTCGGCGACGGAACCCTCGTTGGAATCGTAGGAATTGAAGCGCGGGCTGACCCGGCGTTCGAAGTAGTGCCCCATGCCCTCGGTGAGCCAGACGGGGAGGTTATATGCGTAGAACCGGTATCCGTCCAGCATGTTGATGGCCAGGCAGAAGACCATGCTGTTGTGCATCTTCCGGTCGTTTCTGTGGCCCGGCATCTCCTCCGAGAGCCCCACGAAGAGGGCTCCCCTCTGGACGAAATTCCACCGCTGGGCCCGGACGGTGACCCGCCCGAGGAAGCGGGCCATGAAGATCCGGTATGCCTTCATGGTGTGGGTGATGAGAATCTCGTATTTCGCGGGCTGGCCCAGGTAGGGGCCCTGGCCCATGTAACGTTTCTTTCCGTCGATGGTCTTGAACGCGTGGGCCGGGTCCTCGGGAAAGTCGTCATCCGTCTTGCGGACGACCCGGAGGAACTCCTTGTAGGCGTCCTCCGCCCACAAGGCGTAGAGGTGGAGGCGGAGCCAGGGGTCGAGCCTCCTGGTCTTCACCTTGACCTTCTTGAGGCCCATGGCCTTGAGCCTCTCGAGCTGGGCCCGGTAATACTTCTTCTCTTTCTCCTGGATCGAGTAGGACCCCATGGCGGAGCCGATCTTGAAGTGCTTGGTTTCGATCCACCGGAAATGTTCGAAAGCCAGGAGCTTCTGGATGTCCTTGGTGGTGAGGATCTTGCCGGCTTCGGCCTGGGGGGCCTGGGCGAAAGGGAAGGGGCCGTGGCTTACCAGGCCCATCCTGCGCAGGAGATCTGTGTCGTTCCTGCAGTATGGGCAGATGTCCGCCTTCCGCCTGCGCCGCTGGGCGGGAAGGGCCGGAGGAAGGAGCAGAAGCGATCCTATAAGGGGAAGGAAAAGGGCCTTGGTCCTTGGAGATTCCATTTCGCGCATTCCCTATTTCATGCCCCCGACCCGGGCCTTCCACTCTCTTCTCATCTGGATGAGCTGGAAGACGCTGATGTGTTTCATGGGCTTCTTTCCGTCCACGATGGAACGGAGGGTGTTGATCGCCTCCAGGGCCAGGGCGTGGTTGTTCGCGTCCAGGAAAGGGGCCACCGCCGGAACGGCATCCTTGGAGCCCGCCAGGGCGAGCAGGCGAAGGGCGGTGATCTGGTCCTTGCGGTCCTTCCCCGAAAGCCGGGCCAGGAGCCACTGGGTGGCCGCCTTGCCCTGGAGGGCCCGCGCCGCTTGGAGGATCTCTTCTCTCCGCCCGAAGAAGTCCCCCCTGGCCAGGGCGAAGAGTCCCGGGAGGCCGGCCGTGTCCCCCATGGAGCAAAGGGCCAGGATGATTCCTTCCCGGGCCTTGGGATCCTTTTCCTTGGCCAGGGCCTTCCTCAGTGCCGGCAGGACCTCCCGGTTTCCCGCCCGGGCCAGGAGCCTGGAGACCAGCCGGCGGACGCTCACCAGGTGGTGGAAGAGGAAGGGCGCCAGCAAAGGCGCCGCTTCTTTGCGCACCACGGCAAGGGCGGCCTTCTCCAGGGCCGGGTTCCGCACGGGAAGGGTGTCGCTCATAGAGGAGAGAAGGAGCGGGAGCACGGCCGGGCCCAGGGTTTCCAGGTTTCCTTCGGCCTTGCGCGCCACCAGGGGATTCTTGTGGGCCAGGTTGTAGATCCATGCCTTGGCCTTCCTCTTGCTCGCGGGCGGGAGCTTGGGCCAGCGGAGTTTTTTCTTCTTCCCTTTCTTTTTCCTGGGAGGCCTTTCGGCAGTGAGGCCGGCTCTCCGGCGCGGGGGGACTCCCGCGCCTCCCGCCTGGGCAGGAGCAGGGGCCGCGGCCAGGACCAGAACCAGGGCCGGAATCCAGCAGACTCTTCCTGCCTGGGTCACCTATTTCTCCTTTGGTTTCCTCCCAGTCCCGGACAGCCGGGAGGAGGGTTTTCGTTTCTGCAAGATCAAGGGGACCACTTCCCTGTAGGAAGGGTCCAGGACCTGGATCTTGCCTTTGGCCAGGGCGAGGCTCCTGGTGAACTTCCGGAGCTTCTCCCAGAAAGCCTTGCCTCCCGGGGAGGCTACCACCTGTAGGAGGGTCACCAGGTCCCGGTCACGGGTCAGGCCGGGCTGGATCTTCACCACTTTGTAGAGGCACCACCCTTGGGGGAGGCGCAAAGGCCCCTCCACCCGCCCCACTTTCGCCGAGAAGACCGCTTTCGCCAGGGGGAGGGGCATGGAGGTCCAAAGGATCGTTCTGGGCCGGGCGAGTTCCACCGGCTGGCCGAAGGCCCGGAGTTGTTCTTTCAGGATGCCCTCCAGGGTGGTTTCCCCCCGGCGGATCCTGTCGAGCCACTTCTTCACCTTGGCCTTGGATTCCTGGAAGCCCCGGGGCGCTTCCTTCAAGGCCCAGGCCATGGGAAGAGCATATCGCAAAAGAATGAACCGCCGGGCCGTATCAGGCGCCAGGGACGGCCGCCGGGACAGGAGAAAGGGGACATAGGGCTCCACCAGGTCCCGGGGGACCCGGACCCCCTCGAACTCCACGACAAAGGCCTTTTTCTCCTTCTCCTGCCGGGGGGCGCGGGAAGGGCCCCGGGTGGGTCTTCCGCAGGAGACCG
>JALUZX010000359.1 GCA_027011425.1 Planctomycetota bacterium | reverse complement strand
GAGGAGGCGGGGCGGGCCCCAGCCGGCACCCGAGCCCGCCGTTCCCGGCTGAGGGTAGATCTTTGCCTTTTCCTCGCCAACTCGACCCAGTAGTTCTGCGGTAGACCCAAATTCTTTGGCCAGGCCCCTACGCGTCCGAAGACGGCTGAATCGCCCCTCATGGGACGCCACCTCCGGCGGGAGGCGGGAAATCAAAGGAATGCGGAAATCCTGGATGCGAATTCTTCCAGGTCTTCCAGGTCCTCGGTCATGGCGTCGTAGACCCGGCCGTGGTCGATCTCCAGGTAGAGGTGGACCAGAACGTTCCGGAATCCCATCCACCTCCTGAGCCTTTCCGCGAGCCCGGGGGAAAGGATCCCCTCTTCTTCCAGAACCGTGATGGATTCCTCGTTGGTTCCGGGTTGGCGGAAACCTTCCTCGGAAATGACGTGATTGGCCATGTCAAGGACGGCCTCGCAGGCCAGGTGGAGATACCGCTCTGCCAAGTGGTGGAAGGAAGGCTCCCGGATGAATTTCTCCCTGGGGAGGGCGGCCAGGGCCCTGATTTCAGTCAGGTAATCTTCCAGTGCGTTTAAGCGATTCGATAATTTTTGGCGATCGACCACTTCTCCTCCTTTCCAGGAGTCTCTTTTTTTGGGCGGCCATGTAGGCCCGGCGGTAGATCTCCATGTCGAAGTATTCCCTCATGGTCCTTTCCCGCCACCGGGCCCAGGCCCTCCGGTCCCGGCAGAAGAGGAGTTTCCCTTCTTCCATGATCCTCTGCCTGAGGGCGGGCGGGGCTTCGTCGAGAAAGACCAGGTCCACCTTTCCCGAGGGGCTGAGATCGGAAAGAGCCGACATCAAGGCGGTCATCATCTTCCTGCGCGGTCCCGCTCCGGTCCCGGCGGTGAGGACGGCCAGGTCCAGGTCGCTTCCGGGACGGGGTTTCCCCCGGGAGAGGGAACCGAAGAGAAGGGCCGCATGGATGGAGGGGTAGGGCGCCAGTGCCTGGAGGATGCTTTCCTGGAGACGATCCATGGAGGCCAGTTTAGTTTTCCGCGGGGAAACCGGTAAGGCCGGGTCCCGGGGGCCGCCGGCTCACACGTGGGGCAGGAAGACGAAGCGGGCCAGGAAGGCCAGGGCCAGGAACCAGACCAGGGGGCTGATCTCTTTGAAGCGGCCTGCGCCGGCCCGGCAGAGCACGTAGGCGATGAACCCGAAGCCCAGGCCCTTTTCGATGGAGTAGCAGGCGGGCATGCCCAGCACCATGACGAGCACCGGGACGGCGTCGGCCGGTTTTTCCAGGTGAACCCGCTTGAGCGGATGAAGGAGGAAGGCCCCCACCAGCACCAGGGCCGGCGCGGCCGCAGCCTCGGGCACGGCCGCCACGAGGGGGGCGAAGGGAAGGGCCAGGAGGAAGAGGGCCGCCGTAACCAGCGCGGTGAGCCCCGTTCGTCCCCCGGCGGCCATGCCCGCGCCGCTCTCGATATAGGAAGTCACAGTCGAGGTCCCGAGGATTCCGCCCAGGATGGTTCCCAGGGCGTCGGCCGTAAAGGCCCGGCTCGCCCGGGGGAGGGATCCGTCCTCCCGCAACATGCCGGCGCCGGAGGCCAGGGCGAGAAGGGTCCCCATGGTGTCGAAGAGATCCACGAAGACCAGGGCCGCCACCACTCCCAGGTATTCCGGCGAGAGGGCCTTGGAAAGGTGGCGGAAGGCCTTGCCCAGGGTGTGCTCCGGGAGGGCCGGGGCCCGGACCCAGGCTTGGGGGGCCGGCGCCGCCCCCCCCAGGACCAGGAGGATCCAGGTGGCGCCGATTCCCAGAAGAAGCGCCCCGGGAACCCGGGCGGAGACCAGGAGCATCGTAAGCAGAATCCCCCCCGCCGCGTAAGGGGCGGCTCCCTTGGAGAGGTCCCCCATGGCGATCATCGTGGCCGGGTGGGGCGCGACGATCCCCGCCTTCTGGAGGCCGATCAGGGCGATGAAGAGCCCGATGCCCCCGGCGCATCCCGCGGTGAGAACCGGCGGCACGGCGGCCAGGAGCTTTTCCCGGATCCCCCCGAGGGAGAGAACCAGGAAGACCACCCCCGCCACCAGCACCGCCGAGAGGGCCACCTCCCAGGGGGCGCCCAGACCCTTGCAGATGCTGAAGGCGAAGAAGGCGTTGAGCCCCATTCCCGGGGCCAGGGCCACTGGATAGCGGGCCCAGAGCCCCATCACGGCTGTTGCCAGGGCCGAGGCGAGGCAGGTGGCGGAGAAGACGTCGGAGCGGGGCATCCCCGCCTCGGCGAGGATGGCCGGGTTGACGGCGGTGATGTAGGCCATGGCCAGGAAGGTGGTGCAACCCGCCCAGATCTCCCTCCAGGGGGTGCTGCCGGCCTCTCGGATCCCGAAGGGGTCCTCCATGACCGGGAATTCTGGGGGATGAAAGGAGCCGGGGCAACGGCGGAGACCGGACTTTCCGGACCGGTCAGGGGAAGAGGATCTCCAGGAAGTCCGCCAGCAAGGGCCCCCGGGGAAGCATATCCCCAAAGCGGAACCAGGCGTAGAGAATCCGCCCGCCGCCGGGCCGGCGGAAGAGAGCGATCCCGTCGCCCCAGGGCTTTCCCCGGGCGCCGGTGAGCCTGGCCAGGGAGAGGTAGGATTCCCCCGGCCCCGGCCGGGCCGGCGGAAGGGCGGCCCGGCCGGGGC
>JALUZX010000358.1 GCA_027011425.1 Planctomycetota bacterium | reverse complement strand
CGCCTGGAAGGTCCTGGTCGTGGAGAAGGCGACGGGCAGGCCCGTGCCCGGCGCCCAGGTCCTCGTCCTGGATCTGCCCTCCGTAAAAGGCCTGGAGAAGTTCAGGACCGCCTGGGCCCTGGGCGGCCTGGGATCCATCGAGAGGCTCTTTAAGAAATTTGGCCGGTCCTACCCCGCTGACACCCGGGGCATCGCCTGGGTCGCCCCCATCCTGTATGGAAATCCAACGGGGTATATCCTGGCGGCCCACAAGGAGGAGCTGTGGGGCCTGCTCAAAGACCGAGGCGGCCCGGTCCCTCCCCTGGAGGTGGAACTCTCCCCCGTGAAGGAGATCCGCGTCCAGGTAAAGGACCGGAAGGGGAACCCGGTGGAGGGCGTTCCCTTGGGCGCCGGGACATCTCTCGGAGGCTTCCACTATTTTCCCATGAGAGGTGTGACACACGCCCCCTTGGGGATCTGCCGGTTCCGGCACATAGGGCTCCTCTTTCCCGGCGGCGTGAGCCATCCCACCGGCGCCGTCTGCCTGCTGGTCCCCTTGAAAAAACCCGCCCTGACAGAATTCGATCCCCGGAAACTCCCTCGAAATCCCCTCCTTCTCACCTTGCCTCCCACGGGCAGCGTGGAGGTCTACGTCCAGGGGCCAAAGGGGCCGGTGAAAGACGGAGAGGCCCTGGTCACCATTGCTCCCTGGGGAAGCCCGGGGGCTTTTGGATTCCGCCTCTTCCCCCCTCGCTGGAGAAACCCGGCGGTCCCGGTGAAAGGGGGAAAGGCGGTCTTCCCTTTCGTCGGCCTGGGCCTCACCCTCCAGGTGGCCGCGGCCGAGACCTCCTCTCCCGCCGCCAGGGGTGAAGGCAAACCCTCCATGGTGAAGGGACCCGGGCCCCTCGAACCGGGGCAGAAGGTGACCTTCCGGTTGAAGCTTTCCGAGAAGGCGACCCTTCTTGTGGGCCGGGCGCTTCTTCCTTCGGGAAAGCCCGCGAAGAAGATGGAGATGAAATGGAAACTGAACTGCCAGGAGAAACACGGAGGCTTCGACCTGGATGGGTTCCTCAGGACCGACAAAAAGGGGCGTTTCAGCCTCTCCATCCAGGGGGGGAAATTCACAGGGACCGAGCGCGCCCTGTTCCTGACTCCCCTGGCCTTGGGGAAACCACGGATGGAAGGAAAGGCGGACCTCACCCGTGACCTGCCCCCGGGGCCCTACGACCTGGGGGACATCCTCCTGGAGATCGCCCCTCTCCTGGCGGCGGGAAAAGTCACCGATCCTTCCGGAAGGCCGATTTCGAAAACCGAAATCTACATCTACGAGGGCAATCTGCCAGGCCTTTCATTCGACGATCCCCCCTTCCAAAGACCACAACCCCTTAAAAAGACCGCCGCCGATCCAGGGGGAAACTTCAGGGTTTACCAGAAGACCTCTTCCCGGGAGTTGACGATCCTGGCCAGAAAGAGAGGCTGGTTCCAGGAAAAGCCCTTGGTCGTCCCGACCGGGTCCGCCGGCCTCCGAGTGGTTCTCCAAAAGGGGGGAACGGTTCGGGCGACCTTCCTGACCGATCCCGGGATCCCGCTGGAACTTCTGGACATTAGGCTGACCCTCCAAGACGAGGGGAAAAAACGGGAAAGGGTTCTCTTCCCCAAGATCAGGGGGAATAGCGCCTTTTGGGAAGGACTATTTTCGGGGACCGCCCGAATATGCGTGTACCTCCCAGGGATTGAGAAAGGGCTTTTTCTGGGGAAACCGGAATTCCGGTCTCCCTTCCCCCCAGCTGAAAACCCTCTCGCGGAAATCGAGAACATCACTGTGGAAGCCGGAAAGGAGGCGGCCGATCCCCGTCTCGAGGGGATCGACCTCAGGGGGAAGATCCGCTTTCTTGCCCTGGATCTCGCCGACAAGGAGGGAAAACCCGTTCCTTCGGCAATTATCCTGTGGGGAGCGGATATACCCCGGACGGCCTTCTTCCGCCAGGGAATCCCTCTCCTCCTTCCCCAAAAAGGCACGGCCAAACTCACGATCAAGGCGGTAGGGTTCAAGAAAAAGCAAATCGAGATCACGGGGCCCCGAATGAAGGTCGTCCTGGAAAGGTCTCTTCGGGTCAAGCTTATCTACACGGGAGAAGCACCCCTTCCGGATCCGCCTTACTCCCTGGGGGTGACTCTTTTTTTCCTGCCGGAAAGGAAAGACCCCAAGGCCTTCCTGGGATCAGTCCTTCACTCTTCTCTTGTCCCCCGCTATTTCGGAAAAGACAGGGCCCTGGAAACTCTGGTTCCCGGGCCGGGGACCTACTTGGTCGTTTGGCACCTGAAAAAGGACCGCGGGAGAGGCTGGAGAGATCGACCCATCGAATCGAACCGGACAGACACCATCCAAGTGTCCAATATCCCGGGCATCCAAGTTTTTCATGTCTCCCTGCCCGCAAAGGACCTGGAAGAGGCAGTGAAAAAGTGGGAAAAATAGTAATCCCCCCTCCGGATGGATCTACCCCTTCCTTTTGATTCATGGTAGCCTGCAAAGACGCCCCCAAAGCGGGTCGTTGAGGAAACAGGAAGAAATGAAAGCCCCGGCGGCAACGATCGGGATCCTGGTCCTGGCGGGCATCCTCTGGCTGGCCATTGGAGGAGGGAGGCCGCCCGTCCCGGCGGGCCCCTCGGGGTCCGGCGAAAAGGCCCGAACCGCCGCCCCCCGGAC
>JALUZX010000357.1 GCA_027011425.1 Planctomycetota bacterium | reverse complement strand
CTCCTGGAAGAGGCCGGGATCCCGGCCTCTTCCAGGAGTTCCGCCGTCCGGGCGGCGCAGCGGACCATGTCCTCCCGGCGGGCCGGGTCCGCCGAGACCGAGGGGATCCGGAGGAGTTCGAGAAGGTCCGAGACGAAGGCTTCCCTGTTCTTCTCGATGTAGGCGGCGACTTTTTCCATGGCTTCCTTTCGGGCTGGGGGAAGGTCCGGGGAGATTATCCTCCCTCCTCCAGGAGGGAATCCATCGTCCGCGCCGTTCGGGCCAGGTCGAAGGCCCGGGCCCGGAGGGCCATGGCCTCTTCGGCCTCCAGGGCCCGGGCGGGACGCTCCGCCAGGACGCGGAGCTTTTCGGCCAGCTCCCCGGGAGCGCGGAAGAGGCAAAGGTTCTTCCATTTTTCGCCGGGCTCTCCCGAAGGCCCGGGAGGGAGGAGAAAGGGGTAGTTCTGGCGGTCCGGAAGGAGGGGAAGCAAGCCCGCCGCCATGCCTTCGGCCACGCTGATCCCGAAGAAGTCGTGCCGGGAGGTGGAGACCAGGACGTGGCAGGAGGCCAGGAGTTCCGGGTAGGCCTCCCTTGGGGCGTAGCCCCTGTGGACCACCCTCTCTCCCAGGGCGCGGACCCGGGCCTCCGATTCCGGGTCCAGGGCTTCCGATCCCGCCCCGGCCAGGACGACCTGGAAGGGTAGGCCCTCCCGGGCCAGGGAGAGAAGGACCTCCAGGAAGAGGCCCGGTTCCTTGTCCGCTTCCCACCGGTGGTTCCAGAGGATTCTCAGGGGGCCTTTCCCGGGCCGGGCCTTCTCCCGGGCCTTCCTGAAGAGGGCGGTCTCCACCCCGGGAGGAACGACGCGGCTCTTCTTTTCGATCTCTCCGGCGAGAGAGAGGGGCCGGTGGTCGGGAAAGGATCGGAGGAAGGCGGGAAGGGCTCCCAGGAAATCCCGCTTGTGGAAGTGGGAGTTGAAGACGCACGAGCGGGCGGCCCGGCAGGACTGGACCTGGAGCCAGGCGTAATGGAGGTCCCGCGCCTCCCCGGGCGGGAGGGGATAGGTGAGCTGGTTCTCGTGGAAGTAGAGGTGGATGGGGACCTCCGCCCAGGCGGGAGGCAGGAGCCCCCGGAGGGCGGCGGCGTCGGTCACGGCCGAGACCAGGAGGGCGGAAGGGGGAGTGAATTCCCTGGAGAGGATTTCAGCGAAGTGCATGGCCGAGTGGTGGAACCGCCACTTCCAGTGGATTCCTTCCAGGGTGACGAGGCGCACCCGGAGGCGGCTTCGGCGGGCGTAGCCCCGGGCCCAGGCGGCGTGGGAGCCCTTGAAGAAAGGCTCCAGGAGGATCACCTCCGCCGGGGGAGACGGCACGGCGCCCGCGCCTTCAGAACACCTGGGCCTGGAAGGTCTCGAAGGTGCACCCCTCCTTCCAGGCCTCCGGCGGGAGACCGGCCTTGCGGGCCAGGAAGGAGAGCATGGTGTCCCGGTCCCAGCCCTGCTCCGGGGCGACCTGGGGAAGGAATACGGCTCGATGGAATCCCTTGGTCAGGGCCACGCCGTCCCTCCCCACGACGATGTCCTCGGGTCCGGAGACCTTCTTGAGGGGTGTCAGGACGGAGATCTCCAGGGAGAGATCGGGGAGTTCCTCGGGCCGGACGGGCTCGAAGCGTGGGTCGTGGGCGGCGGCGTCGACGGCCCGTTCCACCAGGTCCTTCCAGAGGGGCCTGGAGGGGTAGATACTCCCGATGCAGCCCCTGAGCCGGCTTCCCTTCTTCAAGGTCACGAAGCAGGCCAGGGTTTTCAGGAGGGCCCCCTTGGGCTCCAGGCCCGCCTTGGATGGGTCCAGGCGCCTGCCCTCCTTGACCCAGAGTTCCACGGCCTTCCAGGCGATCTTTCGGGCCAGGGCCTTCTCTTCTTCGTTCAAGGGTCCTTGGCTGTAGTCCGGCATGATCTTCTCCTTTTTCCAGCCTTTTCCCGCAAACGCCAGGGCCTGGTAGGAGACGGAGCTGGTCCAGTCTCCCGTGATCCGTCCTGAGGTTTCGTAGTGGAGCCTCACGGCCCCGGTTCCGGGGGGAAGGGCGGCCAGGAGGACGGCGATGGGATACCTGCCGCAGATGGTATCCCCCGTCTTCCGGTAGAAGGCAAGGAACTTCGCCGGATCCAGGGAGCGGACGGCTTCCCAGGCCTGCCGGTCCAGGCGGGCCAGGTTTTCTTCGGCGTGGTCGTGGAAGGGCGGGTTCCCCCAGTAGCCGTAATTGGCGCCCCAGTGGGTGAAGTCCGAGGAAATCACCAACGCGTCTTTGGGCCCCAGTTCCTCTCTCAGGATCTTTCCGGTCCGCCGGGCCTCCTCCAGGGTCAAGTCCCCCACCACCCCGGGAACGATGGTGACCCCCGGAAGGACCTTGGCGAGGAAGATAGTTTCCATCTCCAGGGAGTGCTCGCCGTCGTGGACGGCCTCGTCCAGGAAAAAGAGGGAGCCCTTTCCCAGGCGGAGGAGGCGGGCGCACTCCTTCCTGTCAACCGGCAGGTTCCCGAGGGGGGTGGCGAAGGCGTCCACTTCGGGAAGAGCGGTTCCCCGGATGGGCGCCCGGTGGCTCGGCCCAAGGAGGAAGACTCTCTCCGGGCGGGCCCGGGCCAGGGCGGCGAAGGACCAGGCCGCCGTTCCCCCCGAGTAGGGCAGTCCCGCGTGGGGCGCGATCACCGCCAGAAC
>JALUZX010000356.1 GCA_027011425.1 Planctomycetota bacterium | reverse complement strand
CCCCTCCTCCCGCCAGATGCGGACCATCTCGGGGATCAGGGAGGGAGGGTGCTGGAGATCGGCGTCCAGGGTGATCACCGCTTCTCCCCGGGCAAGGTCCAGGCCCGCCGAGAGGGCCGCCTGGTGGCCGAAGTTGCGGCTCAGCCTCACCAGCCTCACCGAAGGATCCTTCTCGTGGAGGGCCTCCACCACCCTGTGGGAACCGTCCCGGGAACCGTCGTCCACGAAGAGGATCTCCCCATCCAGGCCCGCCCCGTCCAGGGCCTCCCGGATCTCCCTCCAGAGGGGCTCCAGGTTCTCCTCCTCGTCGAAGAAGGGAACCACCACGCTGACCAGGGGGTCTCTCTTTTCCATTTCAGGAAGGATCCTCCATCGCCAGGGCGCGCCTGTCCACTTTCCCGGATCCCGTCCTGGGAAGGGATTCCCGGAACACCACTTCCCTCGGCACCTTCGCCTCCTCCAGGTAATCCCTGAGGAAGGCCTGGATCTCCCTGGGCTCCACCTGCATGTCCGGGCGCACCACGAGGTAGAGTTTGAGCCTGCTTCCCTGGATCGGGTCCGGCACCCCCACGGCGCAGGCCTCCAGGACCGCCGGATGGGACAGGGCGGGCCTCTCCACCTCCAGGGGATAGACTTTGCGCCCCTCCACCTTGATCAGATCGTCTTTTCGTCCCCGGAAATAGAGCCTTCCCTCCTCGTCGGCTAAAAAGAGATCCCCTGTGAGGAGGTCGGGGGGCCCGAAGGGATCTCGCATGCGCAGCCGACGGGATGTGGCTTCCAGGTCGCCGTAGTATCCCATCATGACGTGGCTTCCCCGGACTACCAGTTCCCCTTCCTCCCCCGGGGACGCCTCGCTTCCGTCGGGCCTTTCGATCCAAACCCGTGTCCCCGGAATCGCCCGGCCCACCGAATCCGGGTGGGCGTCGATCTCGGAGGGCTCCAGGTAGAGGGTCCGGGTGCACTCGGTCAGGCCGTACATGGAGTAGACCGCCACGTGGGGCCAGAGGGAACGAAACTTCCGGATGGCGGCCGCTGGAAGGGTCTGGGCCGTATTGGTGACGAACCTGAGCCCGGAAAGCTCGAAGGCCGCCGGGTCCTTCATCTTGAAGACCAGTGCCAGCATGGTGGGGACCAGAGGAAATCCGGTGATCCCCATCTCTTCGATCTCCCGGAGGATGGGCCCGGGGAAGAAGGCCTTTTCCAGGTGGACCCTTCCCCCGGCCCGAAGGGCGGTGGGAACCTGGAAGAAACCGTAGTCGAAAGAGAGGGGAAGGGTGGAGAGAATCCGGTCTTCCGGGCCCAGGCGGAGATACCTGGAAATGGACCAGGTGGTGAAGGAAAGATTCCGGTGGGACAGCATCACTCCCTTTGGGGCGCCCGTGGAGCCCGAGGTGTAGAAGAGGGCCCCCAGGTCCAGGTCGATCCTTCCGGGCTCGGGGGCCTCCCCCTGGTGGTCCTCCAGTTCCTCCCAGGGAGTGCTCTCCCCTCTCCGGCCCCCAACGGTGACCAGGGACCTGAGGGACGGGACCTGGCGGGCCGCCTGGATGGCCGTCTCGTCCCCAAGGGAACAGACCAGGACGGAAGGGGAGCAGTCCCTGAGGACTTTCTCCAGGACGGGCCGTTTGAGTTCCGAGCCCAGGACGGCGAAGACCGCCCCCGCCCGGGAGGCGGCGAAGGCGGCCAGGATCGTCTCCACGCTGTTCTTCACCCGGATCGCCACGCGCTCCCCCGGGCGGAGCCCCAAGGCGGCCAGGCCTGCCGCGGCCTGGAGAACCTTGGAAGCGAAGGCGGGGCCTTCCAGGACCCTTTTTTCGTCGGAGAGCACGAAGGTCTCCGCTTGGGGCCGATCCAGGAGCCGGTAGAAGAGCTGTTCCCCCTCCATAGGACCTCAAACCTCGCGAAAGACCGGGTCCAGAGCGCGCCAGTCCGCCTTCCCCCGGCCCCTCTCCTGGGCGAGGAAGACGTACCTGGGCGGAGGGTCCTTCCGCTGGAGAAGGGTCCATCCGAAGGCGTCGGCCGCCACGGGATCCGTCGAAGCCGCCACGGTGTCGGCCCGGCGGACATCGGAGAGGCTGCCCCCCGTGGGTCCGTGGGCCATCAGCACCCGGGTGCCGTCCAGGACCGTCAAGGTCGGGCGGAGGAGTTCGAGGAAATCGGCGATCACCTGGTGGATCTTCTGGTGGAACTGCTGGCGCCGGCCCCCAAGGAGGCCGTACCAGTTTTTGAGGCCCATGGATGCGCCGCAAAGGTTGTGGTCCTTCACGGGGGCCACGCCGATGACCCGGTGGGCTTCCCGCAAAGGTGCGTCGAAGACCTCCCATGCGCGGAGCACCCTGGTTCCGGGGACGGGGATACGCTGGAATAGAGATGGTCCGGGGAGAAGGACCCGCCCCCCTGCACCTTCCACGGCCGGGCCGACCCCGGTCTTCCAGAAACACCCTTCCGGCTTGTGGATGGGGTTGTCCGCCACCAGGACCTTGCGCGCCCCGGCCTCCAGGCAGAGCCGGACCACCTGGGCGACCACCTCCGGGGATGTGGTGGCGCCGAGCATGGGCGAGCGGTCGAAGGCCACGTTGGGTTTGACCAGGACCGTCTCTCCGGGCTTGACGAACCTCTTCATCCCGCCGAGAGCCTTTACGGCCTCCCGGGTCAGGCTCGCCCCGTCCTTCCCGCCCCGGGCGACGGCCAGGAC
>JALUZX010000355.1 GCA_027011425.1 Planctomycetota bacterium | reverse complement strand
CCCCTGGAGGGGAGGGATTCCGCCGCGTGGAGGCCCTCCCGGAGAGAAAAGAAGCGGAAGCCCTTTCTCAGGCCGGGACGGGCCAGGACCAGGGTTCCCTGGGGAAGACCGATAGGCAGAACGGGGCCGCCCGAATGGTCCACGTGGGCCCCGATCAGGTTGAGACGACCCGGGGCGAAGGCGGCACGCCAGGGTTCCCCCTCGTCCCCCAGAACCCGGGCCGCTTCCTGGAGGGCTTCCTCCAGGAGAGGCGAAGTTCCTTCCATCATCGGACCACCCCAGCAGGTAGAATTGCCTGGAGGAACTTTCCTCCTCCCAAGGGAGAACACATGAGAAGAACCTGGAGCATCGCGGCCCTCGCCATAGTCCTTGCCTCGCCTCTTTCCGCGGGCCAAGGAAAAGTCGGGGAAAAACCGAATTCTAACCAAACCGCTTCCCGTCCCGCCATTCGCGGGCTCCTCTATCCCAGGGACAAGGACCGGGTCGTGGCGTCAATCTGGGACAAGCCCATCACCTTGGGACATATGGTGGACCTCCTGGAAAAAGACTACTGCCCCGGCACAGCCCAGGCCTTTCGCGGTCCCCTGGGAGCCCGAACCATGGCCCTCTCCCTTCCCCTCCTGGCCTCCCTGGAGCTGGACCTGCTCCTGGTCCGCCGGGAAGCCAAGCGAAGGAAGATCTCCCTCCCCAAGGATGAATTGCGCCGGGCCCTGGACACCCGGTTCAAGAAGTATTTCAAGAGCCTGGTCTGGAAGGACCCCACCCGGGAAGCCGAACTCAGGGCGACCAAGGATTACATCCGGAAGGTCTTTTTGAGGACCGCCGGCCCCAGGACGGAGGTGGAACTCCTCCTGGAAAAGATGGTCCCTCCCCGGTTCAGCCTCCAGGACCTCAAGCTCTTCTACCAGGCCCACGGACTCATGTCCCAGACCCAGGTCAAGATCGCCCACATCTTCATTCCCCGGCTGGACCCCAAGACGGGTCTCCTTCCCGACCCGGAGGGCATCCGGAAACGGAAGGAGAAGATCCTGGACATCCAGGCCCGGTTGAAGGAAGACGGGTCCAACTTCGGCGAAGTGGCCCGCCGGTTTTCGGCCTTGAAGGAAACGGCCCGCCGGGGCGGGTTCCTGGGCTACGTGGAGCGATGGGATTCCAAGCACCCCGCCATCGCCCGGGCGGCCTTCAGCCTGAAAAAGGGAGAGTGGACCGGGCCGGTGGAAGAGCCGGAGGGCTTCCACTTCATCAAGTGCCTGAAGATCCTCAACAGGGGATCCATCTTCGTGGTGAACCAGGTGAAGAAGCAGATCCTCCAGGACATGGTCCGCCAGAAGCGGGAAGACCTCCTGGTTTCCCTCCGCAAGAGAGCCCACGCCAAGTTGATCCTCTGAAGTCCGCCGGCGCTCGAATAGGCATTGCGCCGGGGCGCCTTTCCTTCTTTTGAGAAAAGGAAGGAGGGCGGGTCCCAGCCGGCAAAGGACCCGCCCACTCCCCCTATTGCACCAGTTCCAGGACCAGGCCCTTGGCCTCCACCTTGGTGGCGGCCGGGCTCTTCAGGCTGAAGCCCGATCCGTAGCCCACCACGGCCAGGCAATCCACGAACTCCTCCATGCCCCGGCCCACGGTGCAGGCCGCAAGCCTCGAGGCGCGGAGCCCCATGGCGTTGAAGGAGGGATCCAGGACGAACTGTTGCTCGTAGTAGACGCCTCCCTCGAGCGCCGGGTCGTTGGGGATATACCCCCAATCGAAGCGGACGTATCCGGAGGAGGTGGTCCGTCCCACCCGGACCAGGTCGGGTGAGAGGTAGAGATGACAGCCCGGGGCTCCGAGAGGGGCCAGGTCGAAGGGAAGGGAGAGGGGCCCCGCCTTGGTCTTGCTTTTGCCCACCACGTCCAGGGCCGGGAGTTCCTTCCCCTTCGTCCGTGAATACCCATAGTGGTAGAGGCCCAGGCCCACGCTGGGTTTGACCCCGTAGTTGTAGAATCTGGCCGGACAGCCCTTCCCGGAATACACCCGGCTCCCTCCCGGGGGCGCCCCCTTCCAGGCATAAGACTGGGCGTCGGCATACCAGCGCTTCGACGAGGCCTTGCCGGGGGAGACGACGAATTCCAAGAGCAGGGCCTTGCCCGCGTAGGAAAAAGGCTTGTCCAGGACGAACCTTACCGAGAAGGGAGCCGGCGCCTTGGAGGGTTTCGCGGCCGGGGGGTAATGCACGGCCCTCTCCTTCATCACGATGGAAAAATCCTTTCCCCGGTTCTCGGCGAAGATGCCCGAGTATCCCGCAGCCGGATCCCTCTCCAGGTTGCTCATTCCGATGGAGGTCGCGAAATCGTGGCCTTCAAAGGTGGAAGGGTAGGTCCCGTCACGGCGCAACCGGATCTCCTTCACCTTCCACGCGCCTTGGGGAAGGACCTTCCCGGCATACAGGAACTGGCTCCGGCTGGGGGCCCGGCCGCCGGGAACGTAGCTATTGCTCGAGCCCTCGGTCTTCCTGAACAACCCCGGGATCACAAGGCTCGTCTGGGCGGCCCCTGTCCCGGCCAAGGCCGCCAGGGCCGGGATGAGAACGGACGAAAGAAGCCTTTTTCTTCGCATAGATTCCTCCTTTTTTTGGGATTTCTGGATCTTCCGCCGCCCCATTCGTCCCCCCCGGCCGGGGGAGGTCACAAGGAAAACCGCCCCCCCATGCGGAAGAGGAGGTG
>JALUZX010000354.1 GCA_027011425.1 Planctomycetota bacterium | reverse complement strand
GTGGAGAAGCGGCCCGTCTTCCTGCCCGTGACGGCGCAAAGGAGGCGCCTCTGGATTCCGTGGAGGCTCAAGGGGTGGAAGAAGGAGAGGAGAATGCGTCTTTCCGCAACTCTGGCCAGTTCCCGGAGGACCTCCTCCTGGCCCCCGGGGGGGAGATGGTGGAGAAAGCGGTGGCAGAAAAGAAGGGGAAAGGTCCTTTCCTTGAAAGGAAGGGCCTGGAGGCGGGCCCGGATTCCCCCGCCGGCGAGGTGGAGCATGGCGGGGGAGAAGTCCAGGCCGTAGGGCCGAAATCCCATCTCCCGCAAGAGGCGGAGCATCCGTCCCTCCCCGCAGGGGGCGTCCAGGACGGCGCACCTTTCGATTCCCTCCAGGGCCTTCCGGACCAGGCGGGCCTCGGCGGCCTTCCTGGAGCCGGAGCGCTCCCTGTAGGCCCGGGCCTTCTCTTCGTCGTAGAAACGCTGGGGGGGAATCGAATCTCTTTTCATGCCGTCCTTCCCTCGGGCCGCTTGCGGCTTTCCCTTTTCTCCCAACGATTCCCCCTCCGGGCGGCCTCGGCCAGGACGGCACGTTGGAATTCCCTCCCGCCCAATCCGCCCAGGATTCCCCCGGCGAAACGGAGGGCGGCGAAGGGGTGGACCGAGCCTTTCGCCCCCGCCCAGAGGCGGCCCAGCATCTTGGCCAGGCGCGCCCGGGTCCAGCGGCGCACCTTCCGCGCATTGTGAAGGTCCAGGAGAACCAATCCCCCTTCCGGCGGGAGAAGGATGTGCTCCAGGGAGAGGTCGGGGAGGTAGATCCCCCCGCGGAGGAGCCTTTCCAGGAGGTCTTCCAGGTCCGAGGCCAGGGAGGCGGCCCGGCCGGGTTCTTTGCGGAGGACCTCTCCCAGGGTGGGGGCTTTCACTTCCACCGTAACCAGGAGGCTTCTCCGCTCGAAGGGCCCGAACCTCTCCTCGCCGTAGGCCGCCATGGGGACGGCCCGGAGGCCCGCTTCCTCCAGGAGGCCGGCGGCTCTTGCCTCCCGCTCCGCCTGGGAGAAGGCTTTTGGAGGGATGAGGAGGTTCCGGGCCAGGTCGTGGAAGCGGGGGCGGTGGAAGAACTTTACGAAGAAGACAGTCCCCTCCCGGTCCACCCGTTCCACGTGGCGAAGCCTGTTCCTGTCCACCACTTCCCCCCGGAGGGTGTTCCAGGCCGAGGAGAAATTCCCCGGCAAGCCCTCGGGCGCCCCGGGCAAGGGGATCCATCGTTGCATGGACATGTCCTCCGTAGAAAACTACACCTTACCCTTCCCACGAAACCCAGCGGAGAGGCAATATGAACGACCAGGAACGGTTGGAGGCCGGCGAGACCGACTCCCAGGGCTACAGGCCCTTCGTGCCGCCCGGCAAAGTCATGGCCGAATTCACCCCCAAGGCCCTGGGCGTGGGCCTGGTCCTGGCGGTGGTCCTGGGGGCGGCCAACGCCTACCTGGGGATGAAGGTGGGCCTCACCGTGGCGGCTACCTTTCCGGCCGCCGTGGTGGCCATGGCCGTGCTCCGCCCCTTCAAGGGCACGGTCCTGGAGGAGAACATGGCCCGGACCGTGGCCAGCGTGGGGGAGGCCCTGGTGGCGGGGGCCATCTTCACCCTTCCGGCCTTCGTGATCGCCGGGGTTTGGAAGAAGCTCCAGTTCGTCGATTCGGCGCTGATCATGCTCGTGGGCGGGGTGATGGGGGTGCTCTTCGTGGCCCTTCTGCGGCGCACCATGGTGGAGGAAAAGGAGCTGGCCTTCCCCGAGTCCGTGGCATGCGCCGAGGTGGTCAAGGCGGGCCAGCACGGCTCCACAGGGGCGGGTCTTCTTTTTGGGGCCATGGGCTTCAGCGCCCTCTGGGAGCTGGTGAAAAACGGCGCCGGCCTGAACCTGGTGAAGGAGCAGGTCTCCACCTGGCTCGCCTTTCCCCCGGCCAGGGTGGGCCTGGCGGGAAAGTCGATTTCCTTGAAGGGGGGCATGGTCCTCTCCACCCCCTCGGCTTCTTCCGCCGTGGTGGGGGTGGGCTTCATCGTGGGGCCGAGACTCGCCACCATCGCCTTCACGGGCGGCCTTTTCGCCTGGGGCATCCTGACTCCGCTCGGGAATTTCCTCTTGAGCAATACATCTCCTCCCGCGGGAGGAGACGCCCTGATGAACTGGAGTTCCACGATCTGGGAAAACGTGATCCGTCCCTTCGCTGTGGGGGCCATGATCGTCAGCGCCTTCTGGACGCTCTGGGGCTTGCGGAATTCCCTCGTCTCGGGCCTGGGCCGGAGCATCAAGGACGTGAAGGCCGCCGCCAGCGGTGGAGGCGAGGCGGCGCGGACCGAGAAGGACCTGGATATCCGGCTCATCGGGGGAGCCCTTTTCGTGCTGGCCGTGCCCCTGGTCGTCCTCTACTGGTATTTCACCAAGGACCTGGCCGCCGCCCTGGTGCTGGGGGCCGTCATGATGGTGATCGGCTTCTTCTTCGTGGCCGTGGCGGGATACCTGGTGGGCCTGATCGGCTCTTCCAACAACCCCATCTCGGGACTCACCCTCTCCTCCTTGATTCTCGCCGCCCTTCTCATGTTGGCCCTGGGCGTGACCGGCTCGGGCGGGGTGCTGGCGGTGCTCGCCGTGGCGGGGGTGGTCTGCTGCGCCTGCGGGGTTGGAGGCGACATGATCCAGGACCTGAAGGTGGGACACATCCTGGG
>JALUZX010000353.1 GCA_027011425.1 Planctomycetota bacterium | reverse complement strand
GGGGAAGGGGCCGGGTCAGTCGGGTTTCACCGTGGGGACGCCGATTCCGTAATAGGTGAACCCCAGCCTCTTCAACGTGGCCACCGAGGAGGAATAGATGTTCCGGCCGTCGAAGATGACGGGCTGCTTGAGACGCTTGGCCATCTCCTCGAAGTCCGGGTGGCGGAACTCGTGCCACTCGGTGACGAGGATCAGGGCGTCCGCGCCGTCCAGGGCTTTCATGGCGTGGGGTTCGTAGCGGATGGCGTCGCCCAGGACCGCCCTGGTGGTCTCGATGGCTTCCGGGTCCGAGCCCACGACTTCGGCGCCGGCTTCCCGGAGTTCCCGGGCGATCACGATGCTGGGGGCTTCCCGAACGTCGTCGGTCTTGGGTTTGAAGGCCAGGCCCCAGAGGGTGAACCGGCGGCCGGAGAGATCCTGGCCGAAGTGGGTTTTGACCTTCTCCACCATGAGGGATTTCTGGGACCTGTTGACATCTTCCACGGCCTGGAGGATACGGAATTCGTAACCATGTTCCTGGGCGGTGCGCATGATGGCCTTCACGTCCTTGGGGAAGCAGGAGCCGCCATACCCGCACCCGGCGTAGAGGAAGGGCATGCCGATCCTCGAGTCCGTGCCCACGCCCCTGCGCACCATGTGGAAGTTGGCGCCGGTCTTTTCGCAGATCCGGGCGATCTCGTTCATGAAAGAGATGCGCGTGGCGAGCATAGCGTTGGCCGCATACTTGGTGAGTTCCGCGCTCTCCGGGTCCATGACCAGGATGGGGTTTTCGTTGCGCACGTAGGGGGAGTAGAGTTCCTTCATGATCTCCGCCGTGGCGGGGTCGTCCGTTCCGATCACCACCCGGTCGGGCTTCATGAAGTCCTCGATGGCCGCCCCTTCCTTGAGAAATTCCGGGTTGCTCACGACCTGGAAGGGATGGTCCGTCTCCTCCCGGACGGCGGCGGCCACTTTGCGGGAGGTGCCCACGGGGACTGTGGACTTGTCCACGATGATCTTGAAGCCGTTCATGGCCTTTCCGATTCCGTGGGCCACTTCCAGGACGTAGCGCAGGTCCGCCGAGCCATCCTCGCCGGGAGGGGTTCCGACGGCGATGAAGACGATGAGGGACTCTTTTACGGCCTTCTCGAGGTCCGTGGTGAAAAGGAGGCGTTCCTCGGCGGCGTTCCGGTGGACCATCTCTGAAAGCCCGGGTTCGAAGATGGGAATCTTCCCCTGCTGGAGCGCCTGGATCTTGGCCTCGTCCACGTCCACGCAGACCACCCGGTTGCCCGTCTCGGCGAAGCAGGTCCCGGCCACCAGGCCCACGTATCCCGTCCCGACGACAGCGATTTTCATGGTTTTCGAACTCCTGTTTGAGGACCCTCCTCGTTCCCGGGGAAAAGGAGAAAATAAAGGGATCCCGCCCCGGCCGCCAGCACCGAGGCTTCCTCCGGTCCCAGGGAAGGGCCCTTTGATGGAAAAGTCCCCCGTTGCTCTTTCGAGTCCTTACTTTACATTCCTGGAGAATCAAGAGCGGGCGAGTAGCTCAGTCGGCTAGAGCACCTGCTTTACACGCAGGGGGCCGGGGGTTCGAGTCCCTCCTCGCCCACCAGATTCAAAGGAACCAGCAGCCCCGCCTGTTCCGGGAACCAGAACCTCCGCCCCAGATCCAGGGAGGGACGAAGAACGGGTCCGGTTCCCTGTCCGCGGGAGCGGACAGGGAAATCCCATCACCCGGTGGGTGATGGGATAGGACCATGGGTTTCGCTGGAAGATCTTGGGGGTGGCGAGTGAGGCATTCTCCGAGCGGAGCGAGGAGAATGCCGAGGGAGGCCGGGGCCCCCCTAGATCTTCCCGAAACTCGAGTCCCTCCTCGCCCACCAGATTCAAAGGAACCAGCAGCCCCGCCTGTTCCGGGTACCAGGACTAGCCTCGAAGGTGGATTGTAGGAGACGCCGGAGGGCCGGAGCGCCAGCGACGGCCCGAACGTCGTCCCTGAAAGGGCCCCGAACCCTGGACCACCCAGGCCCCGGGATTTCCCAAGACCCGTGAAGAGCACGCCCGAGGGCGCCGGAGGCGCCCGAAGGTCGTGCCCCGGAGGCCCTAGGACGTCGTGCCCCGACGGGCCCATCCTCGTCCCTTTCGAGGGGGGAAGTTTTCAAAGAAGAAGGGGTTCGACCCCCTTGAGCCAAGGGAAGGAAATCCTATAATTCCCCTCCCGATCGGGCCGGAAGAGTCTTTTTCTCCCGGCCCTGGACGTGTGGGGGTGTGGCGCAACTGGTTAGCGTACCAGACTGTCGATCTGGTGGTTGCGGGTTCGAGTCCCGTCGCCCTCGCCAAAGAGCTCCCTTCCCGGAGGGAGCTCTTTTTTTCCCCTTTCTTTTCGCCTTTGCCGGAGGCTTTCGGTGAATTCCAGGAAGGATCTGGGGTTGCGAACCCTCGCCGACGTGGAGTCCTGGTTTTCCCGAAATACATCCTATGGCGGAAAAATCCTTCCCGGCCCCAGGCGCACGGACCTGGAGCCCATGGCCACTTTGCTGCGGGAAGGAAAGCGGCCCCAGGACCGGTTTCTCTCCATCCAGGTCGTGGGGACCCACGGCAAAGGCACGACCGCTTCCTTCCTGGCCCAGCTTCTCCAGGCCCGGGGCCTGAAGGTGGGGCTCTTCCTCTCGCCCCACCTGGTGCGTCTCACCGAGCGGATCCAGGTGAACGGACGGGAAATTCCGGGGCCAAGGATGGCTGCCCTCCTGGAGGAGGTTCTTTTCTTCCCCCGCGCTTTCGAGGCCGGGTTTTTCGACCTGATCACCACCCTGGCGGCCCTCTATTTCGCCCGGGAAGAGGTGGATGTGGCCGTCTTCGAGGCGGGCCGGGGAGGAGAGACCGACTCCACCACCGCCTTGGGAGCCGGCCTGGTCCTTTTCACCGGGGTGGACAGGGACCACATGGAAGCCTTGGGAGAGACCGAGGAGGAACGGGCCCGGGTCAAGGCGGCGGCCCTGAGATGGGGAAGCGCCTTGATCTCGGGTGTAGACCTCAACTCCCCCCCGGGGGCGGTGGCCATGGGAATCGCTCGTCACAAAGGGGTCCCTTTTTTCTCCTTGGGGAGGGATTTTTCCTTCCGGGGCCTGGAATGGGGTCCTTGGGTCCGGGAAGTGCGCCTCCAGGCCCCCTTCCTCCTCGGCCCGGGGAAGGAATGGAAGATCCGGATCCGTAGCCTGGCGCCTTTTTTGGATTCCAACGCGGCTCTCGCCGGGACGGCTTGCCTCTTTCTGGAAAAGAGGGGGCTCCTTCCCGGGCACCCGGGGGAGGGCCCGCCGGCTTTGCTCGAGGTTCCTCCGGGCCGGTTCGAGGTGGTCCGCCTGGATCCTCCCCTGGTCCTGGACGGGGCCCAGTCCCCCCGCTCCTTCCAGGCTCTGCTGGGCGCCTGGAACCGAACCTTTGGAGCCTCCCGCCCTCCCCGGGTTCTCCTGGCCCTGGGAAAGGACAAGGATGCCCGGGGGGTGATGAAAGCTCTCCTGGCGGGAGGCGTCCGGGAGGCGGCCCTGGTCCAGGCAGATTCCTCCCGGGGGCAAACGCCGGGCGAGCTTCTCGAAAGGGCCCGGAGGGCGGGGCTGCCCGCGAGAATTCTCCCGGGGGGTGTGGAAGAGGGCCTTCGCCGGGCGCTTTCTTCGCCCGAGCCTTGGCTCGTGGCGGGCTCCTTCTACCTGGTGGGCGCCTTTCACGCCCTGGGAGGGGCCTGGAAAGGTTTCAATCCCGCGGGGCGGGCTCCGGCGCGGCGGCGCGGGGAAAGCGGACGGTAAAGCGCGTTCCCTTTCCTTCTTCGCTCTGGATGGAAAGCTCGGCCCCGACCGCCTCGAGGAGGCTCTTTACGATGGCCAGGCCCAGGCCCGTGCCGGAGGGCTCGATCCTCCTGGCGTTGGGGGCCCGGTAGAATTCGCTCCCAAGTTTTTGAAGGGATTCCCTTGGTATCCCAATTCCCGTATCTTCGACTTCCAGGAGAACCCGGTCGCCTTCCCCGCGGAGCCTGATGGAGACCTTGCCGCCTTCGGGCGTATACTTGACGGCGTTCGAGACGAGGTTGTCCAGGATCCGGTCCATGGAGCCCTGCGTCCCGGGCACGAGGAAAGGGCCCTCCCCCTCCACGAGAACCGTGAATTGCTGCTTCTTTTCCTTGGCCGGGATTTCGAACCGTTCTTTCACTCTCTGGAGGGCGGCGGCCGCGTCCACGGCCTCCTTTGGGCCTTGGGCTTCGGGAAGGGTCTTGCCTTCGGCCAGGGCCAGCAGGTCGTCGACCAGGGTGGAGAGGAATTCGGCCCTGTTCTGCGCCCGGAGCAACAGGTCCATCTGCTTCTCCTCCAGTTTCCCCGCGTATCCTCCCGTGAGTGTCCTGAGAAGGCTCAAGACGACGGCGATGGGGGAGCGGAGTTCGTGGGTCACGAGCCGGACGAAACTGCTCTTGGCCTCGTCCAGGTCGCGCATGGCCCGCCAGGCCAGGGCGTTCTCCAGGGCGATCCCCGCGTGGATCCCCGCGGCCTCCAGGAAGGATGCGTCCTCCGGGCCGAGGCGCGCGGTCCTGAGGCAAAGGGCCCAGATGACCCCGGTCACGCCTTTTTTCCCCCTGGCGGGGGCCGCGGCCAGGGAACACCAACCTCGGGCAGCGAGTTTGCGGGCCCATGAATCGTCGATGTTGGGAAGGTTTTCCAGGAAGACGCTCTTCCCCGCAAGCACGCGCCGGGCCAGGCCGCTCGCCTTGAGGTCCACCTCCGGGGAGGGCTTGTCCGGATCGATCCCAAAACCGGCGGCGAATTTCAGTTCCCCCGTCTCGGGATCCACCAGGTGGATGATGCAGGCCCGGGATCCGATGGTGCGGGCCACTCTTTCGGTGAGGAGGTTCAAGAGTTCATCCAGGTCCAGGGTGGAACTGGTGGCACGAGCCAGGGAGTAGAGAGCCTGGGTCCTGGTGAAGGCCATCTCCAGGTTTTCCCCGAGCGCGAGGATCACCCTCTCCCTCTTGCGGAAGCGGGAGGAGAGGGCTGTGGCGAGCCAGGTGATGGAGAAGGTCACCAGGCCGAAGGCTGAAAGGGTGAGGGCGTCCTGGAGAGCCGAGGCGGGGGGGAGTCCCGGAATCAGGGGGTGCCATCCCAGGATCCCCAGGCGTCGTGCCGCGGCCAGGCCCGCCACGAGGAGGAGGGCCAGGCCCGAAAGGGTCCAGGCCTCCCGTTTTTCGTAGAGCACGGCGGCGAGAACCAAGTGCACCAGGAAGAGCAGGAGCAAGGGGCTGTCCACGCCCCCCGTCCAGTGGAGGGCCGTCAAGGTGGCCGTCCAGTCCAGGACGACTTGCCCGAAGAGGAGGGCCCGGGCCGCCTGGACCTGGCGGCGCGCTCCGTCATCCCCTTGGGGGCGGGCCCGGATCTTTTTCTGGAGAAAGAAGAGGTATGTGTTCCCCGCCAGGAGGAGCAGGCCGCAGAAAGAGAGGGGAAGGGCGTGGACTCTAAGGCCGGGGATGTAGGATGCCGGCCAGGGAAGAACAGCCAAGGCCAGGGCCGGAAACCACCGGACCCGGATGAACCAGCCTACGCTGGAGACCAGCTCCCTCTCCACAAGCCAACTTGCCCGATCCTGGGCATCCTGGTCTCTCATGCCCGTCTCCTGGAGGAGGTTGCAGAAAAAAAGAGGCATCCCCCTCCTCCCGGGAGGAGGAGCCGGAGGGAGGGGCGGGAAGGATTTCCCGGGGCGCCTCGAGGGTTTCAGGGAACAGTTTGTTCCAGAGAACGGTCCCGGGGAGGCTCAGCTTTCGGTTTCTCCCCGGCAGAAGGCCTGGTTGAGATCCTTTACCAGGGCCTCCACATCCAGGCCCTTGGCCTGGGCTTGCTCTTTCAATGTTCCCCAGACGGGTTCCCCGCACTGGATGCAGACCACCCCTCTCTCCCGCAAGAAGGCGTTGATCCCGGGGTAGCGCTCCAGGAGGTCCTCAATGTAGTCGTCGGCTCGAATCACTACCTTTCTCCTTTTGTCAGGTTCAAGCCATCCTACCCTCTCTCCCTCGAAGGGAAGCTCTCCCCCGGCTTGAAACCCCTCGGTGTGAGAACGATCATGCTGTTTTCTTTTCTCGCCCCGGGCCCTGTCCACGGCGTCCGGGAAGGATGGGATCCATGAGCAGATACGTCCCTGTAGCCCGGGTTTCCCAGGTCCCCGAAGGGGCCGGCCGGAAGGTTCAAGTCGAAGGAAAGGACTTGGTGGTTTTCAACCTGGACGGAGAGTTCTACGTCTTCCTGGATTTTTGCCGGGAAGGCGCCGACTTGAGCAAGGCCGTAGTCTCCGAGGAAGGGGACTTGCTGTGTCCCTTCCACGGCTGGAAGTTCGACGTCCGGGAAGGAGTTTGCGCCATGGTGCCGGACTGCCAGGTCCGCCATTTCCCCGTGAAGATCGAAGGGGATCAGGTCCTGGCCGACCTGGAGTGACCCGGGATGGGGCCCCCTGGCCTTTCCGATGAAAACTCTTGAGAAGGCGTGTCCCAGGTTGCAAGATCCCCTCGTTCTTCTTGCTCGATCTTCACGGGCTCCTGAATATCTGCGAGGGAACCACTTTGTCCTCCTCTCATCCTGGTGTTTTTTCCAAGGGAAACGGGATTTCTTCCTCTTTTTCTGAGCCTGAGGGGAAGATCTCCGCTCTTTCCCCCTCCCGCGGCCTGGAAGGCCCGGAGGTCCCCGAGGGAGAACCCCCTCCCCTGAAACCCTCCAAGAGGGAATCCATGTGGGTCCAGGTTCCCTGGATCCTCCTCCTTCTCCTTTTCTTCCTCGAGGGGATTACTTGCATGGGCACGGGGTTCAAGGCCTTGGGGAAACCCTTCGCCATGAACCTCATGTCCGCCACGTCCAACCCCATCGTGGCCCTCATGATCGGGGTCCTGGCCACGAGCATCATCCAGTCTTCCTCCACGACGACCAGCATCGTCGTGGGCATGGTGGCCTCTGGAACCCTTCCCGTCCCTCTGGCCATCCCCATCGTGATGGGCGCCAACATCGGCACCACCATCACAAACCTGCTGGTGGCCTTGGGGAGCATCGGAAGAAAGGAGGAGTTCCGCCGGTGCTTCGCCGCCGCCACGGTCCACGATTACTTCAACCTCTCCGCCGTGGCCATCCTGCTCCCCCTGGAACTCACCACGGGTTACCTGGAGCACCTCTCCGGGTGGGTGGCCGGTCTCCTCGGCGCCGGCGGCGCCCATGCCCACAAGATCCACGGGCCTGTGGAACTCCTTCTCAAGCCTCCGGCCAAGGCCTTGGTGCACGGCCTGGAGAGCATGGGGCTCTCTCCCCAACTCTCGGGCGTGCTGGCGGCGGTCATGGGGATTCTCCTGGTGGCCTTCGCCCTGATCTACCTGGTCAAGTCCCTCCGCAGGGTCATGCTCTCCCGGCTGGAAGGCTTCTTCTCGGCATTCCTTGGAAAAAACTGGGCCCAGGCCATGCTGGTGGGGCTGATCGTCACGGTCCTGGTCCAGTCCAGCTCCATCACCACATCCCTTCTCGTTCCCATGGCCGGGGCCGGGCTCCTTACGCTGGAACAGGTCTACCCGGTCACCCTGGGCGCCAACGTGGGGACCACCGTGACGGCCCTCCTCGCCAGCCTGGCCGCCCCGGCGGGCCTCCAGATCGCCCTTGTGCACCTTTTCTTCAACATTTCCGGCATCCTTCTGCTTTTCCCCATCCCGCCCGTCCGGCGGGCCACCCTCTGGCTGGCGCGGAGTTTCGCGGAGATTGCGGCGGAGAAGAAGAGATGGGCCATCGTCTACGTGTTGATCGTGTTTTTCGGGATTCCCGGCCTTCTCCTCTTGTTGGAGGAGGCCCTGCATTGATCCGGGGGTAGTGGCATGCTCTTCCGAACGTTGATCCAAGCCTGGCGCGGCGCCTCCTTCATGAACCAGGTCCTCCAGGACTTCGAGACCATGCTCCTCCAAGGGGAAGGGATGTTCCGGGCCTCCAAGAAGCTCTTCCTGGAGGAGAAGGACATCGAAGCCGCCCGGGAAGAGATCCGGTCCCTGGACGTGAAGGTGAACAAGACGGAGCGGAAGATCCGGAAAAGGCTCGTGGAGCACATCTCCATGAATCCCGAGGAGGATACAGTCGCCACCCTGGTGATGATGTCCGTGGTGAAGGACGCCGAGCGGATCGGGGACTACTGCAAGAACTTCGTGGAAGTGGCCGAACTCATGGAGACCCCCCTGGCCGGGAGCTGGCGGAACTTCTTCTCCCGGCTTTTTTGCGACGTGGAGGTCCTCTTTCCCCAGACCCGGGCCGCCTTCTTCGAGACATCCAAAGATCACGCCACGCGGGTCATGGAGGAGGACTACCGGCTGGCCAAGCTCTGCGACGAGAAGGTGGAGGATGTGGCCCGCTCGGACCTCTCCACCAACCAGGCCGTCTGCTACGTGCTCCTTCTCCGTTACCTGAAGCGGGTCGCAGCTCACCTGGGGAACATCGCCAGCGCCGTGGTCCAGCCCGTCCACAAGATCGATTTCCTGGGCGACCGCCACAGAGTGGACTAAGCGAAATTCAGGGCTCTTCTCCCCACTTTCATGGTGGGATTTCCCGGGGGACTTGCTTTACCTTGCCTCCCCGGGAAGGGGGAAGAAGACCGGAACCAGCCAAAACCGTGGAGCGGCCATGACGGGCAGGAAACCCCCATTCTTTTTCGAGGATCCCCTGGAGGAGGCGGATTCCCAGGTCAAGGAGATCCTGGACCTGGAGGACGAGCGGCAGGAGAGGAAGATCATCCTGATCGCTTCGGAGAGCCATTGCCCGAGATCGGTCCGGGAGGCCCTCACCTCGACCTTCTCCAACATCTACGCCGAAGGTTATCCTTCATGGCGGTATACCGAGGGGGCCAACCGGGACCCCCTGGATTATCCCAAGCACCTGGCCTACTACCGGAGATATTCGGATCTCCGATACTATAAGGGCTGCGACTACGCCGACTTCATCGAGGCCCTGGCCCAGAAGCGCCTGGCCCGGCTCTTCGCCACCGGGGAGTGGCCGGCCGAGAAGATCTTCGCCAACGTCCAGCCCCTGTCGGGGGCCGCCGCCAACAACGCCGTATACAACGCCTTCCTTCGCCCCGGGGACACGGTCCTCGGTCTCGACTTGACCCACGGCGGCCACCTGACCCACGGCAGCCCGGCGAACCGGTCGGGCATGTTCTTCCACGTGATTCCCTACGGGGTGAATCCATCCACGGGAAGGCTCGATTACGACGCCGTGGAAACACTCGCCCGCGAGCACCGGCCCAGGCTGATCGTGGCCGGGGCGTCGGCCTACCCCTGGGCCATCGACTGGGACCGGCTGAGGGCGGCCGCGGACCAGGTAGGCGCGATCCTGCTCGCCGATATCGCCCACCCCGCCGGCCTGGTGGCGGCCGGCCTCTTCCCC
>JALUZX010000352.1 GCA_027011425.1 Planctomycetota bacterium | reverse complement strand
CCCTTCAGGCCTCGGGCCCCGCCGGGGCCCGAGGCCTGAAGGGCGAATACTTCAAGGGCAAGAAACCCGAGGGGAAGCCGGCTTTCCAGCGCCTCGACCGGGTGATCGACTTCGATTTCGACCGGAAGGCCCCCGGCAAGCCCCTTGGGACGGACGACTTCTCCATCCGGTGGACCGGCTACCTTCTCTCCCCGGGGGAGGGGGACTGGAAGCTTTCCCTCACCAGCGACGACGGGATCAGGTTCTGGCTCGATGGCAAGCTCCTTGTGGATTCCTGGAGCGATCGGGCCGCCACCACCGACTACGCCACCGTCCACTTCAAGAAGGGAAAGACCTACAAGATCAGGATCGAGTATTACGAAAACACCGGGTTCGCCTCGGTCAAGTTCGGCTGGGCGCCCCTGGGAAAGCCCGCCCCTCTCCTGGCCGAGGCCCTGGAAGCGGCCCGGAAGGCAGAGGCCGTGGTCGTTGCCGCGGGCATCCACGAGGGCGAAGGATGGGACCGGTCCAAGCTGGGTCTTCCGGGAGCCCAGGTAAAGCTCATCCAGGCCGTCGCCGCCCTCGGCAAGCCCGTAATCGTCGTCATCTACGGGGGAAGCGCCGTGACCATGGAGAAATGGCTCGACAAGGTGGACGCCGTGGTGGACGCCTGGTATCCGGGAGAGAAGGGAGGTCTCGCCCTGGCGGAGGTCCTCTTCGGGGACTACAACCCGGCCGGCCGCCTTCCCATCACCTTCCCGAGGAGCGTGGGCCAGTGCCCCCTCTACTACAACTTCAAGCCCACAGGGAGAGGCTACGGCTACGTGGACCAGTCCGGTTCCCCCAGGTTCCCCTTCGGCTACGGCCTGAGCTACACCACCTTCCGCTATTCCTCCCTGGTGATCGAGCCCAAGAAGCCGGCCATGGGCCGGACCGTAAAGGTGACCTTCAAGGTAAAGAACACGGGGAAACGCGAGGGAGACGAGGTGGTCCAGCTCTACTTGAGAGACCTGGTCGCCTCCCTCTCCCAGCCCCTGAAGGAACTCAAGCGCTTCCAGAGGATCACTTTGAAACCCGGGGAGGAGAAGGAAGTGGTCTTCCACCTCCAGCCGGCGGACCTGGCCTTCTATACGAGAAGCGGCAGGCTCAAGGTGGAGCCCGGGGAGTTCCGGGTGATGGTTGGCGCCTCCTCGGCGGACATCAAGCTCCGGGGAAGTTTCACCGTGACCGGGTATTGACAGGGAGGCCATGAGGAGAGTTCCCGCGGTCCGGGGCCGGATCCTCCCCGCCCTGGCGGCGGTCCTGGCGGGGGCGATCCTGCTTTTGGCCCATCTCAAGCTCGACATCCCGGCCGGCCGGATCCCGGATTACGGCCGGCCCGACGCTCTCTTCTATTCCATCGGGGCGGAAAACCTCGCCCGGGGCGAGGGCTACAAGGTCTTCGTCAACGGCCGTGCCCTCCCCCCCAAGTTCCCACCCGGGACCTCCCTGGTACTTACCCCCTGGTATCTCCTCACCGGAAAAGGCCGGGCCTCGGGGACCGGGGCGGTCCAGCTCCTGGCCTTCCTGCTCGGCCTGGGCGTCTTTCTCGCCGCCCTGCGCAGGACAGGCCCCCTGGGAGGGCTCGCCGCTCTCCTCGCCCTGGAGGCCGGCCTCTGCCTCGCGGCCTTCCGCAACCAGATCGTCTCCGAGGTCCCCGCCTCCCTCCTCCTTCTTGGGGTCTTTCTCCTTTCCACGGGGGAGAGGCCGGGCCGGGCCCGGATCCTGCTGGCCGGTTTGCTCGCCGGGTTCGGGGCCTGGGTCCGCTACCCCCTGGCGGTCCTCCTCCCGGCCCCCTTGCTCGCCCTGGAGCCTTGGAAGAAGAAAGGCCTCTCCCGGGCCCTGCTCTTCTCCGCCGGGGCGGCCCTGCCCCTCCTTCTCCTCCTGGGCTGGCAGGCCGGGGCTTTCGGGTCCCCCTTCCGCACGGGCTACAGCCTCTGGCTTCCCGGATACCACCAGGGAGGACGACCCCTCTTCTCGGGGACTTACGCCTTTCACGCCCCCGCCGAAGGCCTCCCCGGGGAGGCCAACCTCCCCTACTACCTCTCCCTCCTGGCGGGCCGGCAAAGTCTCCTCCTTCCCCGGCCCCAGTCCCTGGCCGTCCTGGCCGGGATCCTTCTCTTTCTTTGGGGGATCCTCAAAAAGAAACCGGCGCCCCTGGAGAAACCCGCTCTCTTTGTCCTCTTCTCCCTCCCGGCTTTCCTGGTCCTCTACGGGTTCTACTTCTACCAGGAGGCCCGCCTCCTGGCGCCTCTCGCGCCGGTCCTGGCCCTCTTCGGGGCGCGGGGCGCCCGCGCCCTGGGCGGGGTCCTCTCCTCCGGCCGGTCCCGGACCGGAAAGCTCCTTCAGCTCCTCCCCCTCCTCATCCTCATCTCCGGAAACGCCTGGTTCTTCCTGCGCCTGACATCCTCCGTTCCCACAGGGGCGATCCGCTTCGACCAGGAGACCCGTCACGCCGCTCTCCTGAGAGACAAGGTCCCTCCCGGGGCGGCCCTGGTCACGGGAAGGGACATTCTCTTCCTCTCCCACGAACTTCCCGGCCGCCTCCTGGTCCCGCAAACGGTCCGCCAGGATTGGGTGGAAGCCCTGCTCTTCCGTGACTGGAAGAAAACGATCCACCCTGGCGGAACCTTCCGGGAATTCCGAGCCTGGGAAAAAGACGCCGCCCGCCGGCCCCTCCCGGCCCGG
>JALUZX010000351.1 GCA_027011425.1 Planctomycetota bacterium | reverse complement strand
CCCGCCCTCTGCCTGGCCCTCCTCCTCGCCGGGGCCGGCCTCCCCGCCCAGGCGCGGCGCGCCCCTGCGCTCCTGAAGGACATCGACGCCCGGAAGGGACCGCCCTACTCCTCCAACCCCACGGGAAGACCCGCGGCCAGCAACGCCGATCCCGCCTCCTTCCTGGTTGTGGGAAACGTCTTCTACTTCATCGCCGACGACGGAATCCACGGGAAGGAGATCTGGTCCAGCACGCCCGTCCCGCAAACGGCCCGGCGGGTCACCGACGCCGCCCCGGGATGGAAATCCCTGCAAACCCGCGAGCTGACCTGGTTCAAGGGATTCATCTACTTCCAGGGATACGACCCGGACCACGGGCGGGAGGCCTGGCGGACCAACGGGACCCCCGCCGGAACCTACCTCTTCCGGGACACCATGCCCGGCCCGGAAAGCGGCGGGTTCCACCGGCCCTTGGCGGTCGGGGGGTCCCTCTGGTATTTCGCCCGGACGGGCCTGTTTTCCTATTCCTTGTTCCGCTACGGCGGATCTCCAGGATCCCCGGTCCAGGTGAAGTCCGGGTTTTCCGAAATCTGGCAGTCCCCGGCTTTCGCCGGGGGCAAGGTGGTCTTCTTCTGCAAGGATTCCTCCGGGGCCCTGGCCCTCTGGACCACCGACGGGACCGCCGCGGGAACCCGGGTCCTTCTCCGAGGATACAAAGACTCCCATTTCGTCGCCCCCGTCGCCTCGGGCGGGCGGATCTACTTCTCCTTCTGTGACTCCACCGGTTGGGCGATCTGGGAGACCGACGGAAAGCGGGCCGTGAAACTTCAAACCCTGGGTCCGCGCTTCCCCTGGAGATTTCCCGTGGCCCTTGGAAAGAAGATCCTCTTCCAGGCTCCGCCTACGGCGGCGGGCGGGGAAAACCCCTGGATCCTGGATACCTCCACGGGAAAGGCCCATCTGCTGAAAAAGGTCGCCCAGGGAGGGAGGTCCGGCTTCCAGGCCCCCGTCCGGCTCGGGGGAATCGTTCTTTTCTGCGTCCAGGGACCTCCTTCCCAGCCATGGACCCTCTGGCGGACCGACGGCACCCCCGGGGGAACGACCCAAGTCACGACCAAGGGATTCCATTCCTACCAGACCTGGACCGCTCCGGTCGCCTCGGGCGGAAAGGTCTTCTTCCAGGGAAAGGATCCCCTGGGAGGAGCGGAACTCTGGGCCACCGACGGGACCGACCCGGGAACCTACCGGGTCCGGGACATCTTCACGGGTTTCGATTCTTCCTATCCGGCCTACCTGACCCCTCTTCCGGGGGGAAAGGTGGCCTTCTCCGCCCGGGCCCGCCAAACGGGACGGGAACTCTGGATCAGCGACGGGACCAGGGCGGGAACCTTCCTCCTCCAGGACATCCGTCCCGGGTCGGAGGGATACGGGTCAAACCCCTCGGACCCGGCGGACTTCTTCGGCCGGTGTTTCTTCTTCGCCCGGGACCCTTTCCACGGCGGAGAACTCTGGGTCACCGGCGGAACCCCGGCCGGAACCGGCCTTTTCAAGGAATTCATCCCGGGCGCAAACGGAGGGGCCCCGGGCGGGATGTTCCCCCTGCGGGAGAAACTCCTCTTCTACGTCTCCTACGGCAACCCGGGGGCCTGGGCCTCCGACGGAACCCCCGGCGGGACCGCCCTCTTCTCTTCCGCCCTGGTCGGGTGGAAACCGGGGCCCCTGGTCCTGGGAAAGAAGGCCTTTCTCTGGGGGGTGGACCCGACCCACGGCTGGGAACCCTGGGTCACCGACGGAACCGCCGGGGGCACCCGCCTGCTCCAGGACACCTACCCGGGCCGCCGGTCCCCGGACGATCCCGAATGGGTGAAAGCAGGAAAGAAAGCCTTCTTCATCGCAGGCGTGAAGTCCGACCGCTCCTTCTGGGTCTCCGACCTCACCCCCTCGGGCACCAGACCGCTCGCCCAAAAACTTGCGGTTTGCCGAAACTTAGTGGCCCTTGGATCCAAGGCCCTCTTCGAGGGAAAGAAGGGACCCGCCGCCGGGCTCGAGCCCTGGATCTCCGACGGCACCGCCGGGGGAACCAGGATGCTGATCGACCTTGCGCCGGGATTCCAGGACGGCGGATTCCAGGCGCCTTTCGTCCTGGGTGGCAAGGTCTTCTTCTTCGGAACGGACGGCAAAACGGTGGGCTTCGGCAAGAAGGGGCTCTTCGAGACCGACGGCACTCCCGGGGGCACGAAAAGAGTCGGCTCCTGGGAAACGGACCGGGCGCCCTCCCGGGCCTGCGTGGTGGGAGGCCGGGCCGTCTTCTGGGCCTGGGATCCAGCCCACGGAATGGAGCCCTGGGTCACCGACGGAACGGCCCCGGGAACCGTCCTCCTGGCCGACCTGGCGCCCGGACCGGATTCCACCAGCGACGTATCCTTCCTCCCCATGGGCCGCCGCAAGGGGGTCTTCGTGTTCCAGGGACCTTCCAGGGAGAAGAACCTCCTGGTCACCGACGGCACGCCGGCTGGATCCTTCGTGCTCCCCTCCCCAAGGCCCGGCGTGCCCCTCAAGGCCTCGGGTGTCCTGGCCTTCTCGGGGGGCAAGCTCTTCTTCGGCGCCGACGACGGGTTCACGGGCACCGAGCCCTGGACCTGGTTTCCAGGCGCCACGGCCCAGGCCGCGGGCTGGAGCCGAGGCGGGGCCCGCCTGGACGGGGAGGACCCGGTCCTGGGCGGGAAATTC
>JALUZX010000350.1 GCA_027011425.1 Planctomycetota bacterium | reverse complement strand
CACAGAGGGAGACCTGGACAAGGGCATGAGGATCCGCTTCAAGACCCTCTTTCCCTTTCCCCTTGGCGAAGCACGCCCCTCGGCCGCCTTGAGGAGGGCCCTCCGGGTGGTCGGGGCCGGCCTGAAGGGGAGGGGCCTCCATATCCGTGTGGAAGGATACCCTGACAGGGTCTTCCACGAATCGGTGGTTTACGCCACTCCCCTGGAGCTTTCCCTCGAGCGGGCCCTCCAGGCCGGGAGGATCCTGGCGGAGGCCGGGGTGGATCCGGAGTCGATCACCCTGGCGGGCATGCCCGAAGGGGCCCCTCCCGCCGCCCTTCCCGGCAGTGGAGACGGAAAAGAGACGGGCCGGGTGGAACTGGTGGTCCGGGGCGGCAGGTGAGGAAATGGGAAAGAAGGAAAAGCCCGAAGTCATCATCAAGGAAGGGGCGCCCGGCTGGATGGTGTCCTTCTCCGACCTGAACACCCTGCTCCTTACCTTCTTCATTCTCCTTCTGGTCTTCGCCAAGCAAAGGCAATACGGCCTGATCGACTCCGGGCTGGGTTCCTTTCAGAAGGCCTTCGTGTCCAACGGGCTGAACGGGATCTTCCGGGGAAGGTCCTTTCCCATACTCTTGAAGGAGGCCCGGGCCCACTTCAAGGACGTGGAGAGGCCGGGGAAGGACCAGAAGGACAGGGTCCGGGGGGACGAGGTGGGCCTCGGGAAGGATGCCGAAAGCTGGAAGGCCCTGGAGGGGGCGGGGAAATCCATCGACCTTCCCCTGGGAGGGTCCTTTCCGGCTGGAAGCGCCGTCCTCCCCATGGAACTCCGCAAGGAGTTGGCCCGGCTGGCCGGGCGTTTGAGAGGGGAATACAAGCTCGTTCTTGCCGCGGCGGCCGGGTCCGGCGATGGGAAGGGGCTCCGGCCGGATCGGCTCGCTTTGAAGCGGGCCCTTGCAGCGGCCCGGGAACTCCACGGCATGGGCGTCCCCTGGGAACGGATGGAAGTGGAAGGGAAAGTGGTCCGAGGCGGGACGGCGGGCTCAGGAATCGAAGCCGAGAGGTCGATGAAGATAACCGTAGTCCGGTGAGCCCGATCCGCCGGCCCCGGACCGCCCGGAGCCTGTAGATCCAAGGAGCGTCGAGCCATGGCGGAAGAGAAAGAGAAGGACGTTCAGAAGGAGGAAGCCGGGGCCAAGGCAAAAGGCTCGGGGACGGGGTTTCTCTTGGGCGCCATCCTCGGGGTGGTTTTGAGCGTGGCCCTTGGTTTCATCACGGTGGGTCTCCTTCTGCCCCCTGGAAAGGCCGCCAAGAACGCGGAAGGGGCCGCCGGGGAATCGAAACGCCCCTTGGTGAAGGAGAAGGCGGAAGTGCCCGAGTTGACCTTCAACGTGGCGGGAACCAGGCTCAAGGTCGTGGGGCAGGCCCAGTGCAAGTTGGTCTATGAAACCCGCTGGCCCGAAAAGGCCAAGAAAAGGGTGCAGGACAGGATGGATTCCCTGGAGAGTGAACTGCGCTACTTCCTTTCCAGCAAGACCATCCAGGACCTGGACGGAGGGGAGAACCAGAGGCGCCTGGCCACGGAGGCCCTCCGGATCGCCCAGGAGGTCCTCTTCGTGAGACCCGAGAAAGACAAGGCTTCCGGCAAGAAGGAGAAACTCCTGGGCCGGGTCACCCAGTTCTGGTTCACCAAGCTCTTGGCTCAATAGTGAAAGAGATCCTCACAAACGAAGAGATCGACGCCCTCCTGGACCTCTTCAAGAGCGAGGGGGCGCCCGACGAGGATGAGTTCCTCCAGGAGGAAGAAACCCTGGGGGAGAGAGGGGTCTGGTCGGGGGACCCCGGCCCGGGCGCCCCGGGAAAGCCTCCCGGCCGGAAGAAAAAGAGGGTCCACAAGTTCGACATCTTCCGCCCCAACAGGTTCACCAGGGAGCAGATCCAGTATTTGGAGAAACTCCAGGAGGTGGCGGCCCTGGGCCTCACCTCCACCTTGACCGAGAGGCTGGGGCTCGGGGGGCTCTGCGAGTGCGTTCTCGTGGAGCAACAACGGTTCGGGCCTTTCCTCTCCACCTTGAGACCACCCTTGGCCCTCTACACGATCAAGATGGAGCCTTCCGGGGCGAGGGCCCTCCTGGCGGTCTCCTGCTCCCTCCTTTTCACGGCCATCGAAAAGATCATGGGGGGGACGGGTGAGCCCGTGACGGAGGAGAGGGAACTCACGGAGGTGGAATACGCCGTGGTGGAGGACCTGGTGCGCCACTTGCTCCAGGACATCTCCGGAGGCTTTTCGGAACTCATGGAGACCAGGATGGAAATCCTCGCACGGCCCAGGAACCTCGCCCTCGCCCAGGTGGTGGGGACCCAGGACGTGGTGCTCTGCGTGCATTTCCAGGTGAGCGGGGAGAACATGGCGGGGGATATCCGCCTCGCCATACCCCACGAGGCGCTGGCTCCTTACCTGGAAGGGATCGACCAGGCCGGGGGAGGGCAGAAGGCCGAGGGGGCATCTTTCCGGGAGGTCATCGAGGAGAGAATCCACCAGGCCCGTGTCCGGGTGGCGGCCGAACTCGGAAAGGCGCAGATACGGTTGCGGGACCTGGTCGCCCTCCGGAAGGGGGATCTTCTGGTCCTTGACGCCCGGGTGGGAGACCCGGTTCTCGTGCCCGTCGAAGGGAAGCCCAAGTTCATGGGGGTCCTGGGGGTGAAGGGGAGGAGAATGGCCGTAAAGGTGACC
>JALUZX010000349.1 GCA_027011425.1 Planctomycetota bacterium | reverse complement strand
GACCAAGGGTGGGGAAAAGGGCCGGTGGGAGGTCTGGTTGAGGCCCAACCGCCGGACCTTCAAGTTCTTCAAGCTTCCCAAGAGCGCCTTTTCCTTCCTTCCCCCTTCCGGGACCCCGGTAACCCTGACCCTCACCTGCTACCGCCACGAGGGTTCCTACCTCTCCGAGGAATATCCTTTCGACCGGTTCGCCGGCGCCCTGGCCTGGGGGTCCCCCGCCCGGCTTGGTGTCACGGCCCTCTCCTCGGTCTCCCTCCAGGTGACGGCCAAGTGATCCCGGCCTGAGAAATCGCGGTAGGGGCCCGGCTTTTCCATGGAAAAAAGGAAAGGGCCTTCCCTTGCGCGGGTGAATGGCCCATAATCGCTTTACTCGTTGGGAGGCAACCTTTTCCCCTTCCCTCGCCTTCCCGGGGGAAGGCCTTTTCAAGAGCCATGGAGACAAGTCCCAAAAGGGGGGACTCCATGCGGGACCCGGACTTGGCCGGGCTTTCCCTGGAGGGCCTGGGCCTGGTGGACCCGTCGACTGGATACCTGGTATTCAGTAATCCAGCTCTCCGGTCTCTGCTTGGGTGTTCGGACCCTGAGCGAAGGGATTTCCGTTCCTTCCTTCCCCAGGAATGGGCGCAGGAGGCCTGGGGGAGAGCCCTGGAGGGGCCTGAAGGGATTCCCCCGGGTCCCCTGGACGTTCTCGTAAAGCCCTTGGAGGGGCCTCCTTTCCCGGCGGAACTCCGCCTCTCCCTCCAGGAGCGGGAGGGCCGGCCCTTCCTGGGGCTGGTGGTGCGGGACGGCCGGGAGCGCCTTCGTTTCGTGCTGGGGGTGAGTCGGACCGTTCGGACCAGGGGGTTGATGTACCTGGCCCCTTCCCTGGTCCACCGTTTCAACAACCTCCTGGGGCCTATCCTGGGCTATGCCGAAACCCTGGAAGACCTCCTGGAGGGGGACTCCCCTGCCCGGGAGATGGTGGAAAAGATCGGCCATTCCGCCCGGGATGCGGCCCGGCTGGCCCGGCTGGTGGCCTCTCTTTTCGCGGAAGAAGCGGAGACGAAGCATGGCCGGATGGACCTGGGAAAGCGGGCGGCCTCCCTGGTGGAACTCCTGGCCAAGCGGGCCCAGCAGAAAAAGGTGCTCTTTCAAACGGAGATCCAGGAAGGACTCTGGGTCCAGGGCCGGAGCAACCTTCTCTGGGACCTTCTCCTGGATCTCTCCCTCGGGGCCCTGGAGGCCTGCCGGGAGGGGGACATCCTGGTCTTCCAGGTCCGGGGGGAGGAACGTCGTCTCGAAGGAAGAATGTCTTCCGCCTGGGCGACCCTCAAGTGGTTGGGCCGGCCCTGGAGACCTCCCCTGGGATCGAGGCCCACCAAGGTTCCCGTGGAATGGCCCTTTCTGGCCGCCTCCCTTCTCGGGGGGGATCTCCGCCTTCCCCGCGCGCCCGGAGAGCCCACCTTGCTCCTGCTTCCCAGAGCCCGGCATCCTTCTGGAAAGACCCGAACGATGGAGGAAACCCCGTGACAACCCATTTGCCCATCGCCTGTATCCGGGACCTGACCCCCGCCCTGGGAAGCGTGGCCCTCGTGGCTCTCGTGGAGGAGATGGAAGAGAAGACCACCAGGAACGGAGATCCCTATCTGCTCCTCAGGCTCACGGACCTGACCGGGTCGTGCCAGGCATTCCTTTGGTCCAACGCACCTTCTTTCATGGACCGGGGGGAGATCCGGCGGGGAGGAGTCTTCCGCCTGGGAGGAGAGGCCAAGGAAGGAAAGGGGAAGATCACCTTCCACCTGCGGGACTTCTTCCTCCTTTCCTCCCCTCCGGGCGGCCGGGCGGTCGAGCCCCTGGCCGGCAGGGAATGGGTGGAGCGGTTGCTCCACAGGAGGGTTGCTTTCGACATCGAGACCGTGCCCCAGGCGGATCTGGGGGATCTCCCCCCCGGGCTGGCGGGGAAGATCCAGGGCTACGCCGAAAGGGATGATGGGGATACGGAGAAGGTGATGTCCCTCTCCCCCCTCTTCGGCCAGGTGGTCAGCCTGGCCGTCCTGGATATGGACGACCCCGACAACAGGGTCGCCCTGGCCCTCCCCAAGCAGAAGGAACTCTTTCCCGCCCGGGCGAAGAGCGGGGACCCGGTGACGTTTCTTTCCTCGGAGGCGGAAATCCTCAAGGCTTTCTGGGCCCTGGCCTCCACTTGTCCCCTCATGGTGAGTTTCAACGGGAGGCGATTCGATGTTCCTTTCCTCCAGGTGAGGTCCGCCGTGCAGGGGGTCCAAGTTCCGGTGGACCTGATCGGACCGCGCTACAACAGGAAAGGAAGGCCGCACCTGGATCTCTATGAGGCCGTGACTGCCTACGGCCTCATGCGCGGCCCGGCGAGCCTGGACGCTTGTTGCCACGCCTTCGGGATCCCCACCCCCAAGGCCGGGCTGGACGGTTCCCAGGTGGCTGGGGCCTACGAGGAGGGGAGAGTCCGGGAGATCGCTCTCTACAACCTGGCCGACGTGGAGGCCACAAGGGCCCTCTACTTCAAGCTCGAATCCACCCTCCTTTCCCGGGATTCCTGAGAGTTTCTTTGCCCTCCGGGGAGAAGGCCCGGCCTTTTCCGGCGGGGAAGGCCGTTGACAGGGCGGCCTTCCGGTCCAAGGATCTTGACCCCCCCGGAGGACTCATGAAACGGGAAGTGATGAACCTCAAGGACCTGTGCGCCTACCTCAGGCTTCCTG
>JALUZX010000348.1 GCA_027011425.1 Planctomycetota bacterium | reverse complement strand
AGGTCCTGGGTCCACAAGGTCTCCCGGTCCAAGGCGACGCCGCCGTGGGTCTTGGACCGGTTGTGGGTGGACCGAACTATTCCCCTACCATCAAGGCATCTGGTTTCGCCCCGGTCCAAGATGGAAAGGCTTTCTTTCCTTTCGTGGGTCTGGGCATGCGTCTTCGGCTTCAGGCCGAGAAGGGGAAGAAAGACTGGACGGCCCAACCTGTGGATCGGATCGTCCAAGGCCCAAAAATTCCCGGCGAAAAAGTGACGGTCCGCCTCTCTTTCCGGGCCGGCGCCACCCTCTTCCTGGGCAGGGCCCTGGGCCCGGGCGGCAAACCCTTGGCGAACCGGCCTCTCCAAGGGTCCCTTTGGATCCCATCCCTGGAAAAACTGGAGATGGAAACCTTGAGGACTCTGACCGATCGAGAAGGGCGCTTCAGCCTGGCGATCCAGGGTTACGATCCTCCCCGGGGGGGAGTCCTGGCCCTCACCACCCCGGGCCGACCATCCAGGAAATGGGAGAGGTTTTGCGCCCAATTGAACATCTCCCTCGGGAAATCCGCGGCGCCCATGAACCTGGGTGACCTCCACTTCAAGGAGGCTCCCCTCCTGGCATCGGGAAAGGTTGTGAAAAAAAACGGTAAGGGGGTTCCCCATGTCCTTCTATTTGTCGCAGAATGCCTGGGACCTTTTCAAAATGGCGGCTGGGAAATAGAACCCACCCGGGTGGACCTCCCCACTTGGACCGACGAAACGGGGAAATTCGAAATCCGGGGAATCATGCATAAACCCCGGCTGGCCATATACCCCAATCTGGGAATGTCCTTGGAAATCCCGGAACGAATCGTTCCACCCGGCACAAAAGGAATCACCTTCGTGCTCCCCGAAAAGAACACCGGCCTTTTGGAAGGAAGGGTCCTCCTCGATCCCGGGGTTCCCAAGGGAATCCTCAATGTCTCCCTCGAGATTTCCAAAAACGGGGAATATTTGTTGTATACAAGTAAAAGACTGCTGGATGATGGAGGATTCTTCTTCAATGGACCGGCCGGGACGGCACGGGTTGTGATATATTCCCATCGGGATTATCCCCTGGCTGCCATCGAAGGGATCCGCATCCCTCCGGGGAAGAAGGCGGACGATCCCCGGTTGAAGGCCATCGATCTCAGGGGGAAGGTCAAGGTTTTCAAACTCACCTTCCGGGACAGCCGGGGAAAAATCCCCTCTCATGTAAAAGTCACGCCCAAAGGAACGGATGGGCCGCCCTTCCCGGGAAAAAACGGCACGGTTACAGTGGTCACGACGAGCCGGTCCATGGACCTCCAGGTCCGCGCCCCGGGCTTCCGGCCGATCCTCCTGGAAGGGGTGGACTCGGACCGGACCATTGTGCTCCAGGACGCACTCCCACTCAAACTGGAACTCCGGGACTGGGCGAGAGCCCTGCCCCCTCCTCCTTTTTTTCTCATGGCGGTTCTTCTCGGAAAGGGACAAACCCCCTGGAAAAAAGAGGCCATCCATGGCTTCATTCCCAAAGGACGCCGGGACGGAATCTTCTCCAAGGAAGGCCGGGCGCTTCTTTCCGCGCCCGGCCCGGGCGGATACAGGATCCTGTGGGCCCTCGCATCCCGGGCTCATTGGGACATTTCCATATACGAGGCAGCCCCCATTCCCGGCCTTCCATACACGGCCATCCAGGTCAAGGAAACCCCAGCCGAGCAAGTCTTCCGGGTCTCCCTCCCGCCGGAGCCCATCCGCAAGGCCGTGGAAGCCTGGAAGAAGCGCCGGGAGCGCTGACCCCGCCCGGGGCCGAGGTGATCATGGAAAATGGTTTCCCCGAAGTCCGAATTTGTTACAAATCGATTGGAGGGGACTTTTCTCGTTCCAGGGGATAGCCTGGATCCCCCGTAGATTTTTCCCCAATCCCCCAGGATGGGCCTTTTTTCCGGGCGTAAGGCGGCAGGCATGGAGCGTAGAAGCTGGGTTGGCACTTCTCTCCTCCTCCTCTTGGCCCTCTTGGGAGGGCTCCTCTTGATCTTTTTTCCCGGGAAGCCGGAATTTTCCCCGCCCGGGATCGAATCCCTCCCCTCCTCCGGCCTCCCGGCGCCCCGGACAGGGGAAGGCCCCTCCAAGGATGAAGGAAACCGGCGCAAGGTCCCGGAAGAATCCAAACCGCCGGCCTTCATTCCAAACCCCACCCCTGACTACCTGACCCTCCGGGTGGTGGAGGCCGAATCCGGCAAGCCTTTGCCTTTCGCCAAGGTCTGGGTTCTGAATTCATCTTCCCTCCATCCCCCGCTGGACCACTGGGCGTGGATCGTCTCCCCCATCCCCGATCTGCGCGCCTGGTATTCGAAGTACGGAATCGAATACACTGCGGACCGGGAAGGCCGGGTGACCATACCCAGGCCGTGGTCCGCCAAGGCCTTTGGAGCATGGAAAACACTTGGGGGAATCGCCGGGCTGGGCTTCGGCTCCCGACCCACCAAGATCCTTCGCCTCTTCAAGGAGACTCCCCTCCTCATCCAGGTCGTGGACGCCTCGGGAAATCCCGTGGGAGGGGCCCCCGTTTCCTTGATGATCAGGGACTCCTACAAGCGGGTCTCGATCCTCACCCAGGGCACAACCGGGAAAACGACCGGGGAACTCAGGATTCCCTGGTTTCCTCTGTACCAGCAATTGTGCCGGCGACCCAGATGGCAGGGCTCTCTTTTCGTCACACTCGCCTTTCCCCAGGGC
>JALUZX010000347.1 GCA_027011425.1 Planctomycetota bacterium | reverse complement strand
GGACCCCCCACCCCGCCCCCAAGGGAAGGATGCTCCTGGGAGGGAGCCAGGGATCGGACTTGAGGAGAAGGAAACCCTCCAGGAGGCGGGCCCGGTCCATGAAGAGGAAGGCCATAGAGAGCACGGCCAGCCCCATCGTGACCTGGAGGCTCCCCAGGACCAGGGGCCTGGTGAGGCTCCCCGGCCAGAAGAAGAGAAGAAAGAGGCTCCAGGCCAGGAAGGGGTAGGAGAGGCGTTCCACCCAGGTGGGCTGGAAGGACCCGCCCCGCCTGGGGGGGGTTGCCCCCAGGGTCAGAAGGGCCTTACAAAGACCCATGCCCAGGCACAGGAGCAAGAAAGAAGAAATTCCAGGCAAGGTTCGATTTTTTCGGGCTGGTTAACCGCCCCGATCCGATCCACTACTCCTATGTGCATCGATCGAGAAAAACACTCCTCAACTCCCCCCGCGCCCCGTGCCGAAAAGGACCATATAACCTGGTTGCACGAGGAGTAGGGGGATGAACGGCACTTATAACAACACCATGAAGAACAACAAGGGCAAGTTGCTTCTGGCCGACGCAAAATCCGGTCTTCGCGAGGCCATGACCAGAAACCTTCAAAAAGCCGGCTACGGAGTTCTCCAGGCCAGGGACGCCCACGAGGCGCTGAGACTTCTCGGCTCCCAGGCCGTGGAGACCATGTTCGTCGATGAAGACCTTCCCGGTCTCCCACTGGCGGAACTCGCCAAGAAAGCCCACCAAATCGCACCCAGCGTAAAAATCGTAGTCTTCTCCAGGAACGCGGACCAGGCCATCCAGGAGCTTGCTCCCGCCGGGGTCTACGACGTTCTCCAGATGCCCGTGAGCGAACCCAGGCTCCTCCTCTCCGCGCGCCAGGGAACGGAGAGAGTCCAGGGCCCCCCCGCTCCCGAGCCCAGGCCGGAACCTCAAAGGGACCAGGGGGAAATCCTTCCCTTCCGGGAAGAGGAGAAAAGGATCATCGAGAGGGCGCTCCGGATCACGGGCGGCAACATCCAGCAGACCGCCCGCGCCCTCAAGCTCGGAAGAGCCACGATCTACCGGAAACTCCGGAAATACGACATCCATCCGCGGTTGAGAAACGACCGGGACGAGTGATTTCCCGCCTTCGAGGAGGAGCGGGCGGAGGCCCGCTCCTTCCCGCGGGTCCAGGACAAAAAACTCACCCGGCCGCCATCTCCCAGATCCCCGCGATCTTCGTCCCGCATCCGGGACAGGCCCCGCCCCTCAAGCGATTGGCTTCCAGAGCGAACCCGCTTCTACGGATGACCACATCCCCGCAGGACGGACAGAGGGTATCCCCGCCCCCCCGGATCCTCACGTTGCCCGGGTAAACGAAGCGAAGCCCCTCCTCCCGGCCGATCTCCACCGCCTCGATCAATTTTCCCGCCGGCGTGGGTCCCCGGTCCAGCATGCGGAAATCGGGATGGAAGGCGGTCACGTGCCAGGGGATATCCGGCGAGAGGGAAGCGAGGAAACGCGCCGCCTCCCGCAACTCCTCCGGGGAGTCGTTCATCCCCGGGATCACCAGGGTGGTGACCTCCACCCATACCCCCCGCCGGTGAAGACCCTCGATGGTCTCCAGGACGGGGGCCAGCCTTCCTCCGCAATACTCCCTGTAGGTCTCGTCCCGCATGGACTTGAGATCCACGTTGGCACCGTCCAGCCACCCCGCCAGGTCAGCCCCGGCCTGGGTGGATATGAACCCGTTGGTGACCCAGAGGTTGAGGATCCCCCGTGCACGGGCGGCCAGGCCCACTTCCCGGGCCAATTCGAAAAAGACCGTGGGTTCGGTGTAGGTCGCCGCCACGGCGGGACAGCGGTTGGTGTGGGCCCTCTCCACGATTTCCTCCGCAGAGAGGGGATCACCGGGGGGGGGATCGCCGCGGAACTGGGAGATGGAGGCATTCTGGCAAAACCGGCAGGAGAGGTTGCAGCCCACTGTGGCGAAACTCAGGACCGGGGCCCCCGGAAAGACGTGGTATAGAGGTTTCTTCTCCACCGGGTCCAGGTGCAGGGCGACGACCTTGTCCGCCGCCAGGGCGCGGAGCGTGCCGCCCAGGACCTTCCTCACCCTGCACCGTCCCGTCCCTCCCTCGGCGAGGACGCACCCGTGGGGGCAGAGCAGGCACTGGACCTTCCCCCCGCCCAGGGGCTTTTGAAAACTTGCCGTTTTCATGCCCCCTATTTTGCCCTCCCCCGGCGCCGCCGTGGAGGGGAGAATTTTCATCAAAGGGAGAGGATGTATCCCCCGATCTCGAGCCAGAGCACGCAGACAAGAAGGGCGAAGGAGAAGAAGGCAAGCATGAGGAAGCCCTTCCAGGCCCCCTCCCCCAGGAGGACCCGGACCCCGGCGAGCCATAAGAAGAGGTCCAATCCCCCCAATCCCGCCAGGATGGGCCAGGTGGCGTGCCAGGAAAGAGCCGCCTCCGCCAGGAAGACCAGGAGGGCCGCAATGGTGAAGACGAAGGCCCTGGAAAGGGTGATGTCCTCGATGTCGGCGAGCCTTGCCGAGATGTAACTCGCCATGGCCAAAACGAAGAGGATCCCCACGCCCAGGGTGATCCGGTTTCCCGTGCTGCTCGGGATGAGCCAGACGTATCGCTTGAGGAGGTAATCCACCACCTCGTCCCCTCCCGTGAGGGGAGCTTTTCCAGGGGAAACAGAGGCCCGGGGCGCGCCTCCCTTTCCGGTCCCCTTCCC
>JALUZX010000346.1 GCA_027011425.1 Planctomycetota bacterium | reverse complement strand
CCCGTCCGGATCGTGCCCGGGTCCACGCCGAAGACGATCACCCCTTCACCAGGCCCTTCTCCCCCGCCGCCGCCTTACTCCAGGCGGATCCGGGCGGCCACCTCGTCGGCCCAGGCCATGAATTTCCGCACCTGGTATTCCTGGACGATCATATCCTTCATCTTGGGATCCTTGAGGGTCACCGCCTGGGTGGCCGGATACCTGCGGACCACCTTGGCCAGATACCAGCCCTCCACGCTCCTGAGGGGCCCCACGATCTTCCCCACGGGAGCCTCGTCGAAGAGGAAGTCCCCCATGGAAAACCCCTGGAGGAAATCCATGTATTCGTTCTCCCCCAGTTCCTTGCGGAGTTCGTTGCGGGCCTTGCGGCTCAGGATCCCTCCATGCTTCGCCTCGGGCGGCCAGGTTCCCAGGTCCTCCCTGGCCCGCTCGAAGGTGATCTCTCCCTTTTCGATCTGGGAGAGCACCAGGTCGGCCCGGGCCTTGGCCATCTCGAAGCCGTGGGGAATCCAGCGGTTCACCGAGTCATCCTTGGCGGGGAACCGGATCAGTTCCAGGTCCACTGTGCCGTTCCCGAGGAAACGCTCCACCTTGGGGACGAAGGCGGCCAGGTGGGCGTCGTCGAAACCGCCCTGCTTCTCCAGCATCCTCCGGAACCCCTCGATCAACCGGAACCGGGCCCTGTAGGCCTCCATGGAGGGATAGCCCTTGAAGGTCAGGGCGATCACATCGATGGTAAAGATGGAACCCTTGAAAGGGGCTACGTGTTTTTCCCAGGCCTTCTTGAACTCCTTCCTGTCGATCCAGAAGCCTTTTTTCCGGAGTTCCTGGCGCAAGGCCGTGCGGAGCACGATCTCCAGGAGGGCCCTGTTGCGGTCCACGGGCGAGATGCTCTGTTCGATCTGCCGGAAGGCCTCGCGGGTGGACCAGGTCCGGCCGTTGAAGGAAAGAACGTATTTGGGATCCAGGCCGTCCGATGCGTAACGGATGTCGGCCCATTCCTTGAACTTCTTCAGGCACCACTTCTGGAAGATGGCCATGAAAAGGGGAGGGACCTGCTTCTGTTTGCCCTCGTTCACGGCCTTCGCAATGTTGTCGAAGAAGGCCTTCCCGTTCTGGCCGGCCGAGGCGTAGATCGCCTCGCGGGTCACCGAGGGCCACTCGTCCGGCTTGCCCGGGAAGAAGAGCCTGTTGAAGAGCATGGTGGTCCGGGCCAGGTTCCAGTAATCCTTCTTGGTGTTTCCCGTCCTGGCCACGATCTTCCAGAAATCCTGGTCGGGGTTCTTCTCCTGGAACCGCTTGATCGTCTCGTCGATCCGTTTCTGAATCTCCGCGTCCTTCACCTGGAGCCACTTGGCCCGCAGCTTAGCGGCCAGGGCTTTCTCATTGGGGAGATGAACCTTCTTCCTCACCTCCTCCCGGATCTCCATGGTCCGATCGGCCCGGCTGGAATCGTGGGCCTGGAGCCACTCGTCCCAGGACTTGCCCGGGTGGGCCTTCTTGAAGGCTTCCTCCTCGGCCTCGAGCCGGGCCTTCACCCGGGGCTCCACCAGGGGCTCTTTCTTCCTGTCCAGTTCCTCCTGGACCAGTTCGTCGATCCGGTCCTCGATGATGAACTGGAGAATCTTTTTCTCCATGAGCTGGCTTCCCGCGATATAGACCAGGGAACGCTGCCAGGCCTCGGGTGGGACCACTTCGCCGTTGACCTTGAGGTTGACTCCGGGAAGGTCCCTCAAGGCGGCCACGGCCCGCTCCAGGCCTCGGATCCTGGAAGCCAGGTCATCCTGGGCGCCCAGGAGGGGAGCGGGAAGGAGAGAGAGCGCGCCGAACGTAAGAACTCGAAGAAACATGGTATGCCTCCACAAAGGGCCCGCCCGGGATGGGAAGGCTCGATCGTTCGTCATTGTCGAGGTCCCTTTTCTCGAATGGAAGGAACCTGCTCTCAACTTTACGTTTCTCCCCCCTCCTGGGAGAATGCCTTTTTCTTCGGATCCCTTCCCGGGCGTCCCCCCGGGGGGACGAGGCCGAGTCTTTCCAAGGCCCAGAAGGGAAGTCCCATGAACTACGACATCCGCACCATTGCTTTCCTGGCGGAGATCCTCCATCCCCCCATGGACCTGGACGCCAAGGCCATCCAGAGCCTTCACGCCGAACTCTTCGACATCCCGGAGTTGGCCTACCGGAACTTCACCCTCGCCCCCGACGGCATCCACATGACCAATCCGGTGGATCAGCCCGGGGCGGTCTCATCGGTGAGCTTCCTCCTGGACCGGATCCAGTTCCGGGAGGAGATGACGGGCCAGACCGTGGACGAGTTCGGGAAGAAGATCGATGGTGTCCTGCAACGAGCCGCCCCCTTGAGAAACATCCCCCTTGCCACGGGCCAGCAGTTCATCGTCCGCTCCCTGCTCAACCCCCGGTTCTTCCAGGACTCCCGGGATTTCCTGGCCAGGGCGGTTTGCAAGATCGATCCCCCGGACCTGGAGTCCTTCGGGCGTCCCCTGGGGCTCTTCGGCCTCAAGGTGGTCTTTCCCCAGACCCCCCAGGAAACCAGCCTCTTCTCCCTGCGCATGGAGTCCTTCAACCAGGACCCGCGCTCCATTTTCGTGGAGAACGTGGGAACCTTCACCCACTGCGTGCTCCCCCAGGGAATGAAGGAACTCCTGGGAAACCTGGAGGCCACGTACAACTTCCTGGACCAGAAGGCCACGGCCTTCCTCGCCC
>JALUZX010000345.1 GCA_027011425.1 Planctomycetota bacterium | reverse complement strand
TCCGAGAGCAGGGCCGGGATCTCCTCCGGCGAGAGTCTCTTTCCCGTCACCTCCTGGTAGCAGGCGAGCACCGCCCCTGCCGAGATGGTGTCCATGCCCGTCTCGTTGCAGACCCGGTTGGCCTCCACGGCGGCCTCGGGATCGTCGTTCCGGAGAAGGGCCGTGAAGTGGTTGAGGCTCTCGAACTCGGGGAGGGAGCGGCCGTCTTTGGCCACCATCTTGCACCGGATCCGGCAGGCGGCGCAGCCCGATTTCTTGGGGTCGTATTTGTGGTGCAGGCTCCAGGCGTTGACCTTCCGGGTCCCCTCGAACCAGGTGGCCCGGAAATTGTCGGTGGGCATCATCCTCCGGATGTCCATGAGGTCGAAGACCGCCTCGGTGCCGTAGTTGGTGATGCCGAACTCCCCCATGAGGATGGGCGCCGTGGCGGCGAGCCTGTAGATCTGCCGGCTCGCCTCGGCCACGGCGTCGGGGTCGGCGAGGGAGACCTTTCCCGAGCCCTCCACGTGGATGTATTTGAGGTTTTTCACCCCCATGACCAGGCCCAGGCCGCCCCGGCCGGAGAAGTGGTGGTGGTCCGTGCAGATGGCGGCGAAGCGCACCCCCCGCTCGGCGGCCGGGCCCACGGCCGAGGTGGAGCCCTTCTTTTCGGGGAAGGCGGCCAGGACCTGGCTTGTCTCCCAGCCCTGCATCTGGGAGGCGTCGGCGATCTCCACCTGGTCGTCCCGGATCACCAGGCCCGTGAGCCTTGGGGCCTTGCCGGTGATCACGATCCCGTCCCAGCCGGCCCGCTTGAGCTGAAACCCGAACTGCCCCCCGACGGATGTGTCGCAAACCGTGCCCGTCAAAGGAGATCGGGACGCCACGGTCCACCTGCCCGCCGTGGGCGAGGGGGTGCCCACCAGGGGCCCCGTGAGAAAGAGCAGGGGCATCTCCGGGTCGTCCCAGGGGAGGGTGATCCGGTCCCTCAGGTAGAAACCGGCCATTCCCTTGCCGCCGATCCAGCGTTCGTAGAACTCCCTCGGGGGCTCTTCCACCCGGGTGGTCCCGGTGGAGAGGTCGAGGTGAAGGATTCTTCCTGTCCAGCCGTGCATGAAGGCGCTTCCTCCTGGGTAGGTCCTGGAGAAAAAAAGCGAGGATCTCCAGGAAGGGCCGATCCTGGCACACCTCCCTGGAAGGCGCAAGATTTCAGGGAAACAAGGCTTCCCTGAGAAGGGTTGGAGCGTTAGGTTTTTCCATGCATAACGAGGTCCTTTCCAACCCTGCTCAAGGAGGCCTTCATGACCCAGCGAATCGGCGTGGCTCCCGACCTGGAACCCCAGGTCCGGGCTTTTCTGGAGGAAGAGAAAGCGGACCTGGAGACGGCCCCCCCGGGCGAGGGGGTGCTCCAGGTGGAGAGGGGCGAGCCCAAACAGGAGTGCGGGCCTTCCACCCTCTTTGCCGGCGGCAGGATCCCTTGCGCCCTCGCCCTGGAGACGGCCCGGCGCCTGGGCGTCACCCCGGCCCTGATGGGACGCTTCCTGAACCTCCTGGAGATCAAGATCCATCACTGCCAGCTCGGCTGCTTCTGATGGGGCTTCTCTGGGTGGTCTGCGGGGCGGGCCGGGGCGTGGGCAAGACCCGGCTGGCCCGGGCGTTCTGCCGGGTCCTTCCGGGCGCCCTCTACCTAAAGAAGGGGCGCCACGCACCCAAGCCCGGCAAGGAGGGGGTCTACTTTCAGGAAGAAAAGGCCCTCCTGGCCTTCCTGAAGGAGGAACTCCCCCGCCGGCCCCACCTGGTGGTGGAGTGGAACGGCCTGGCCCTCCAGGGGAAGGGGGACCTGGTGATCTACCTGGGCCCCCTGGAGGACACCCTCTTTCCCAGGGATGACCGGGAAGAGCTGGCCCGGCGGGCTCACATCCGCCTGGAGACCGAGCCCGACCGGCGGGCCTGGAAAAAGGTCCTGGAGGAGAGGCTTCCCGACTCTTCCCTGGTGGACCCGGTGCTCTCCGTCCTGGAAGGCATGTTCCCCCGCAGGGGGCGCGGTTTTTCGGTAAAAAGCAAGCTCTGGATCCAGAGGGGCGGGGGGTTCGTCCTGGGCCCGGGTCTCGCGGCATTGCTGGAGAAAGTGGAGGCCCTGGGCTCCCTCCGGAAGGCCGCCGCCGAGAAGGGGATCTCCTACCGGCACGCCTGGGACCTGGTGCGGAAGGCCGAGGCCAACCTGGGAGCGGCCCTCCTGGAGAAACAGGCCGGCGGACTCGGCGGGGGGGGCTCCTCTCTCTCTCCTTTGGGGAAGCGCCTGCTGACCGCATATGCGCAGGTCCGGGCCGAGGTGGAGGAACTGGCCGGGGAGAGGCTGGAGCGCCTCTTGCGACGGGTTCCGGTGGACAGCAAAGAGGAGGAAGCCCGGTGATCCCCCTGGAAGAGGCCCTGGATCTCCTCCAATCCGCCCTCCAGGGGCTTTCCCTGGGAACGGAGGTCCTGCACCCCGCCCGGGCCCTGGGCCGGGTCCTGGCAAAGGACCGGTTCTCCCTCCTGGACCTGCCGCCCTTCGACAAGTCCGCCATGGACGGCTACGCCCTCCTGGAGGGGGAAGAGACCCTGGATTTGCGCCTTTCCGGAACGGTCCGGGCCGGCCAGGGGGAGACGCCGGAATTGAGACCCGGCGAGGCGGTCAAGGTCATGACGGGCGCCCCCGTGCCCCCCGGCACGGGACGGGTGGTGATGCGGGAGTGGACGGAGGAAGAAGAC
>JALUZX010000344.1 GCA_027011425.1 Planctomycetota bacterium | reverse complement strand
ATGCTCCCACGGTGAAGACCAGGTTGAAGTCAAGGAGCACGGGGCAGCCCAGGAAGGAGAATTTAGCCTTCCGGGGGGAGAGGAGCACCAGGGCCGGGGCCCCGGCGGGGGCTCCCGTGAAGTGGAAGGTGAAATCCTTGCTTTCCAGGACGGCCGGAACGGGAAGGGAGCAAAGCAGGGGGGTGCTGCTGGATCCGCAGGCGCAGCCCTTCCCGAATGTGCTCCGGGTGGCGCCCACCGTGTTGGGATGGCCCATGGTGGGAGAGGAATCCCGCCAGTAGTTGTAAGGCGCGTTTCCGGTATACGCATAGGCCAGGGACACGCCCAGGGGCCATTCCGTGACCTTGGGAGGCAAGGGGACGAAGGTGCCGGCCTTCCAGATGCCGGCTTTGACGGGAATCTCCTCCCTGAGGAAGCCGGCGCTTCCGTATTCCAGGTAGTCGGCCCAGAATCCGGGAAGAAGGACGTTGTCCTTGTTCTGGCTGCGGACGAGCCCCAAAGAGCCCCCGTCGTTGGGAAGGGCCATGTCGCTCTCAGGGGGATTCTTGGTGGGATCGTAATGGAAGAGCCCGAAGAGGAAATCGAAGACCGTGGTTCCCGTGTAGAGAAGGTCGTAGTCCCCCTTGGGATCCTGCTTGTGCTGGTTGATCCCCTTCTGGAGCCACTGGATGACCACCCGGCCGCCTGCGGGGATCTGGGAACCCGGCCCTGTCTTGGGGAAGGGCCACCAGTAGTTCCCGGGCTTGTTCGTTCCAATCTTCTTTCGCGTGCCCACGAAGAGACACCAGTTGGAGAGGCTCACGGTGGAACTGCTCACGTTGGTGATCTCGATCCACTCGTAACCCACGTCGCTTCCGGACTTGGGGTGGATCATGACCTCGCTGATGACCACCTGGGCACCCGCCCCGCCGGCGAGAAGGGCCAGGCCGGCCGCCAAAGAAAGGGCCCTGTTTCGAAGAGAAGCCATCCTATGCTCCTGACAGACGCCTCATGGATCAATGTGAAACACGGACCGGCCTCCTCGTGAGGGAAGGCCGACAACGACTGGAAAGGATACCACAGGCACAGGGATGGGAAAGCGGAGAGACCCCCGTCACAGGGAGAGGAAGGGGCCGGGAGGTTCAAGTCTGTCTCGGTTTCAGCCGATCCATGGGAGGAAGGATCGGCGTCGGTGAATTTCTCAAGAAGAGAGGCATGGTTTCGCGAGATGGACCCGACGTCCGATCCCAAGGCGGATGAACTCCTGGAGCGGCTGAAAAAAGCCAAGGACCGGAAGGAAAAGGTGAAGTTGCTCAAGGAGCTGATCGCCAAGGACCGCTATTTGACGGACGAGATGCTCGAGGTCGCATTCGCCAGGCTGGTGGCGAGACTCACCGAGGCGGAGTGACCCGGGCGTCGGGGTGTTATATCGGGTTTTTCCGGGAAAGGAAGCGGAGCGATGCCTCGAGCGAAGTGGCTCACGGTTGTTTTCGGCCTGGCGGTATTCTTCCCGCGGGCGGAGGCCCAGAGGATCGAGGATCTCCAGGGGTTCACCCAGCCCAAGGAGACCACTCTTACGGCCATCAGGAACAATCCTGACGCGTTCAAGAACGTCTGGGTGACCTTCGACATCCAGTTCGGGGGCCTCAGCACGGTCTACAACCCCTTCTTCACGCGGTTCGTCCCCACCGATTACGTGGGATTCGCCGCTTGGGGGACCGAGCAGGAGATCTGGAAGCTGGAGGAATTCCGCAAGGACTTCCATTTCCTCTTCGTGGACAAGAGGTCCAGCGCGGCCCTTCCCCTCTACAAGCTCAAGAAATACCAGCGGGCCCGGGTGGTGGGGCTGGTCAGAAATACCTTCCAGGGCACGGCCTGGATCGAGATCACCGAGATCAAGCCTCTCCCCAAGAGCCTGGACGAGACCACTCTCTTCCACATGGTGCGGGGCGAGACCTTCCTCAAGGAAGGAAAGTGGAAGGCCGCCAGGACCCAGCTTCTCCAGGCTTCGGCCTCGCCCAACGCCCCCGGCAAGGTGAAGGGCGTCATCTGGAGCGACCTGGCCCAGTGCTATATGAAACTCGGGGATTTCCCCCAGGCCAGGAAGGCCCTGGCCATGGCCAGGCAGGTCTGGCCCAAGAGCCCTCAGGCCGCCCAGCTCGCCAAAGTCCTGGAGGAGCACCCTATCCAGGGCATGGACAACAGGGTGGAAGTCTCCAGCATGAAGGACTGGGAGAAGCCTCTCTGGCAGGACCTTCCCCAGGAAGATGGATCCAAGTCCTCCAAGGCTTCCCGCAAGAAGCCCCAAACCAAGCCGGTGAAGGTGATCCTCCCTCCCGGAGTGACCTCCCCTGGTAAGGCCGCTCCCCACGCGACCCCTCCCTCGGGCCGCTAGGACAGCCAATCGAAGAAACCATCCCATCCCGGGAGGGGACCCGGCCCTCCCGGGATTTTCCGTCATCCCCCCTCTCTCCTAACCGAACCCACCTCCCTAAGGGCCTGGGGGGGGAAACTGTGCCCACTTCAAGGAGGGTCCATGGGAGTCTTGGGTTTTCGCCCGCCTCCGGTGGGGCCCCATCGTCGCTTAGCAGCCGAAGACGGCTGAACCGCTCCTCATGGGGCCCCCCTCCGGTGGGAATGGGGGCCGATTCCAAAGGGGATGGGTGGAGAAACTGTGCCCTTTTCGAGGAGGGTCGGTGGGGGTCTTGGGTTTCCGCCCGCCTCCGGTGGGGCCCCATCGTCGCTTAGCAGC
>JALUZX010000343.1 GCA_027011425.1 Planctomycetota bacterium | reverse complement strand
CGATGATCCCGTATCCGCTCAAGGTCATTCCCACGATCATGGCCGTCCAGGCCGCCGCCGTGGTGCCCCGCTTCCAGTAGAGCCCGCCGATGATGGCCGATCCGGCCCCTCCCACGAAGACCGCGCCCGTAAGCGCCAGGAACATGGAGATGTACTGGTTGGGCTCGTAGAAGGAGGAGAAGAGGATGGCGAAGAGGGCCACGCCGAAGATGGCCGTCTTGAGAAGGCGCAGGTGGGCCTTCTGGGAGAGGGGCTTTTTGCGGAAGGGGAGAATCACGTCCTGGACGAAGATGGCCCCCCAGGAGTGGAGGTAGGTGTCGTTGGTGCTGATGAAGGCCCCGAGCATGGCGGCGCACATGACCCCCAGGAGCCCGGCCGGGAGGAGGGCCGCCGTCCCGTAGGGGATCCGGAGCTCCGAGACCAGGGCCTCGGGGTGGACCCCCTGGAGGTGGGCCTTGACCTGCCAGGCCTGGGCCGCGTAGGCCGGGTGGTGCATGAGGGTGCGGATGTAGATGGGCAGGACCACCACGATCAGCATGAGCACCCGGAAGCGCCAGCCGTTGAGGATGTTGGCCATCCGGGCCTCGTGGGGGGTCCGGGCGGCGGCGTTGTAGCCCTGGTCCCCCTGCCAGGCCCGCATGCCGTAGATGATGACCACCACCGAGATGATCCAATACCAGATGTTGAACCGGGCTTCGTTGCCGAGCTTGAAAGGGTTGATGAGGGAGTGGCCCGCCGGGGGGTGGATTCCGCTCTGGGCCACCCAGGCGCCCTCCCAGACCCTTCCCAGGAGCGTGTCCGCCACGTTTTGCCAGGGGATGGTGAGGAGCAGGAAGACGATGATGACTGTGAACCCCACGTTGCTGAAGACGCCCTGGAGGAAATCGGTCACCATGATGGCGATCTGCCCGCCCAGGAAGACGAAGGTGAGCGCCGTCCCCATGAGGACCACCATGATCGCGGCGAAAGTGCTCACCTGGAATCCGGCCAGCTCGAAATACTTGGGGAACCCGCAGAAGGCCATGAAGTAGCGGGCCGCCACGCCCGGGAAGATCCCGTAGTTGATGATCCCCGAGAGAAAGGCCACGAGCCCGGCGAAGATCCGAAACCGTTTGGAGTAGCGCATCTCGAAGAACTGGGCCAGCGTCAGGGCCCGGGTCCGGCGGAAGCGGTAGATCACCCAGCCGGAGAGGGCGATGAAGATCATCGTGGGCCCTTCCAGGAGCCCCCACCAGATGGAGGTGTAGCCCACGTCGTAGTTCTGCTGGAAATACCAGACCAGGGTGATCACCCCGAGCTGGGACATGTTGAAGGCCACGCTGATGAGGTAGCGGCCGGCGCACCGGTTGGCGGCGAGAAAGCCCGAAACGTTCCCGGCGTATCTCTGGGTGTAGAGGGCCGCCCAGGAGAGGATCGCCACCAGGGCGATCACGATGGCCCAGTCCACGGCGGAAAGCGTCATGAGGCGGCCTCCCCGGCAAGGAGGTCTTCCTGGAGGAGGGTGGAGATCTCGAAGGGGCGGAGGGTGAAGGAGGCCTTCCCGTCCGGGCCGGCCTGGAAGTCCTTTCGGTCCACCGGCCGCTCCAGGAGGTCGGCGGGCCTCCACCGGGCGGGCCCGAGCAACCACGCCAGTTCCACGGGCGTAATCGCCCCGTGGCGCTCCACGAGCCGGAGGACCCGGCCCTTCCCCCGGTGGGCGGGTTTGAAGGCGGCGATCTCCACCGACCCGCCCCGGGGGAGGTCGATCCGGAAGGGCTGGAGGGTCCCGGACAGGCCCCGGGGGCGATGCGCCTGGCCGGGGATCCAGGCCACCAGCGGGTCGCCCAGGGCGTCCGCCTCCTCGGGAACCTCGGCTTTTCTCCAGTCCCCGTCGTGGGGGAGGAGGGCGTAGCGGAAGGAGTGCTTGCCTTTGTCCGCGCCGGGATCGGGGAAGCGGGGGCCCCGAAGCAGGGAGAGGCCCAGGGTCCCGCCCAGGCAGGAGCGGCCGAACCTGGTTCCGTCGTCCAGGACGGCCAGGCCCAGCCCCGGCTGGGAGAGGTCCATCCACTGGTGGCCCGGCGCCTCGAAGCGGGCCTCCTCCCAGGAGGTGTTGCGGTGGGTGGGCCGGAGCACGTGGCCGAACTGGATCCCGTAGGTCGCGTATGCCGCCCGGATCCTGGTGGGAAAGAGGGCCCGGAGCAGGGTCCGCTCCTCGCGCCAGTCCACCTGGGTCTCCACGTCCACTCTCGGCGAGCCTGCCTCGAGGAAGAAGGTCTGGGTGATGGCGCTTGCTCGGAATCTCCGCTCCACCTGGATCGCGCCGCGGAGCGGGCCCGCCTCCAGGACCTGGATCTTGGCCGGCTGGGGCACGGGAATGGGTTTGTCCTCGTAGTCGAAGTCCACGTCCCAGGCCTCCCAGCGCCGGGGCCGGTCTTCATAGGCCCTGAGCGCCCCCAGGGGGAGGAGGCCGCCCCCCGGGCCGGGGGCCTCGGCGTTGACCGGCGCCGGGGCGCCCTTTTTCTCCAGGCGGGCGATCCAGCCGTCCGGGCCGATCTCCACTGTAAGGAAACCGTTTTCCATGCGCGTGCCCTGGACCTGGACCCGGTCCCGTGGGGCCGCCGGGGCCGCGCCCTCGAGGGCGGTCAGCGAAAGGGGCGGAAGATCCTCCCCCTGGAAGGTCCGGTCCTGGACGCGAAGGAGGCCGCTCCTTTTGCGCGAGCCCGGGTTGAAGACGAGGACCGGCTCCTCGAGTC
>JALUZX010000342.1 GCA_027011425.1 Planctomycetota bacterium | reverse complement strand
GTTCCCCTTGGAGGGTCCGGTTCCCCCCGGCCGTGGAAGAAGGAAGCCTCTCCCCCTTCAGGACCGCCCGGATCCTGGGGTCTTTCATCAATTCCCGGTATCGCTTGGGCGTATCGTGGACCTCCTTCTCCTGGCCCCGGGCAGGGAAGGGAAGGAAGAGAAGCAGTGCGAGGCCCGCCGGGGCCGCTCTCCAGGTCATGGACATGGCCGCTCCATGGATTTTCCATTTCGTTCCGCCCCCGCCGGGGACGGGAACCTCCCTTCCTATCGGCCTCTTCCCTTCCCCGGGTGGAGGACTCGCGCTGGTTTCCCGAAGGAGGGGGAGACAGAATGGGAGAAATGAGAACTTTTTCCTTTCTCGCCAGGACCTTCCTCTGGAGCGCCGCCTTCCTGGCTGGGGCATGCTCAGGTCCGGGCAGGCTTCCCGAGGGGGACATTCCCCCCAGGCTGGCCCTCCCCCGGGGAAGCCTGGTCCTGGTCCGAACCCGGGCCGCCGCCGGTTCCGACTTAGGGGGAAAGGCCCTCTCCGCCCTGGTCCAAGGGGCCCTGGAACAATCGCCCTACCAGGATTTCCTGGTCCTGGAGGAGAAGGAGGCTCAACCGGAGGTGAAACCGGCGGCACTGGTGGATCTCTGCTGGGAACCCCTGCCCGGAAGCCCTTCACGCTGGAGGCTCCGGGCCCGGGCGGAACGTCGCATGGACGGAGCGAAAGCCTTTCTCCAGGCGGTACCCAGGGATTCCGGTCTTTCCGGACTGGAACAAGGCACAGATTCCATGGGGCGTATCCTCCGGAGAACCCTCGGAGAACCCACATCTTCCATCCTCTCCCATTCTCTTCCCCTGGCCCGCTCCTTCACTCCCGACCCCAAGGCCCTGGCGGCCTACCTGGAAGCCCGCTCCCTGGTCGGCCGGGAACGAATGCTGGAGGCGGGAGAACGGATCCAGGCGGCCCTCAAGCGGGATCCCCGGTTCGGAAAGGCCCTCCTCCTTTTAGCCTCCCTCTACCTGGACGGGGGCGCCTCCTTCCAGGCTCTCCGCATCCTGGAAAGGGCGAGCCTGGCCGCCTTGGACATGGACGCCCGGGACCGGCACCTGATGGCCCGCCTCCGCCTGAGGGCCCTGGGAAAATACCAGGAACTCCTGGCCGAGGCGGACCGCTTCCTGGAAGAGTATCCTTTTTCCCCCGAGGGGCTCTTCACCAAGGCCTATGCCTTGAACCTCCTGGCCCGCTACGGCGGCGCCCTTCCCCTCTGGCGCCGCCTCCATAAAAGAAATCCTTCGGGCAAGGCCGCCATCTTTCAGCTTGGGGTTTCTCTCTACGGACTGGGCCGTTTCCAGCAAGCGGCCCGGTATTGGGACGAGCTTGCCCCCATGGGAATCCGCCCCGTCTCGGCGGCCTTCTACGCCGCCCTTCCCAGACTCGCCGCCGGGGACCCGGACGCGGCCCAGGCGAAGGTGGAGGAATTTCTCCGGAAGCCCCCCCATCGGGCCGCCGACACGGCCCGCCTTCACCTTCTTCTTTGCAGTCTCTCCATCCTGGGGGGAGACGTGCCCGCCGCCGACCGCGAGGCGGCGCGGGTGCTGAAAGAGGCCCGGGCGGACCCGGCGGAGACCAGGATGGATTGGACCCTGGCGGGCCGATACCTGGTCTTCCGGGGCAAGGACGAACCGGTCCGGTCCTTTCTCAAGATTCTTCCCCTGGCCAGGCCTGCGGGAAGGCTCGAGGACCTGCGCCTCGCCGGAATCTGGCTCCAGGGACTCATGGCAGCCAGGAATCCCCGGAACACCCTGGCCGACAAGGCCGCCCTCACCCTCTCCCAGGAAGGGATGAGAACCTACGCGGCGGAATTGAAGGCTGAGATCGCCAAGGCCCGGGGGAATCCCACGGCCTGGATCTTCAACCTCCGCCAGGCCCAGGGTGGCTATCCCTCCCCCTGGAACGATTACCGCCTGGCCGAGGCCCTGCTGGAGACGGGAAAGAAGAAGGAGGGGATCACCATCCTGGAGGCGGTGGTCAAAAGAGGCCTCCGCCTGGATCTGAACAACCTCCACCTCCACCCGGCGGCCAACCCCCTCTCCGCCGCGGCCCTGGTGGAAGCCCGCCGTGCCCTTACCCGGGAGAAAGCCCGGGGATGAAGACCTTCCTCCTCCTCCTCCGCCACCAGCTCCGGCTCGTCTACAGGGACCGGAACACCCGGATCTACGGCCTCCTCCTCCCTCTCGTGCTCTATCCTCTTCTCTTGTTCTTCGCCTTCCAGGGAAAACTGGTTCTCTCGGGACTCACCCTGGCCCGCTCTTCCCGGGTGCTCCTGTACCTTCCGGACAAGCCCGCCCTGGCGCGGCGTATCCGAAGGGAAGCAGGAAACTCGGACCGGATCTATTTCCTTCTCTCCGAAAAAAAGAAAGCTCCATCCCCCCCGGGGAAGGAGCCCCCACCGGAGGGGGGGCCTTCGCCGGAGGACTTTCTCCTCCAGGGCCGGGCCGACGCCGTCCTCACCGCGGGAAGAGGGAGAATTCCCCTCCGGCTCCTCCTGGCCGCCGGCGCCCCCGCTTCGGAGAGGGCCGCCAGGCGCGTGCGGGCCCTCCTGGCCAGAATCCAGGAGGAGGAGGCCCGCCGGGCGGGGATCGTCCCTCCGCCTTCCCCCAGGCTCCAGATCGTGGACCTGGCCCCGCCCGGGGAGGTGGCCGGCAAGCTCCTGGGCAGGATCCTTCCTCTCATCCTCTTCGTCATGATCTCCCT
>JALUZX010000341.1 GCA_027011425.1 Planctomycetota bacterium | reverse complement strand
GACATCGGCCGAGGCTGCCTTGGCCGATGTCTCGGCGGCGGAAGTCCGGATCTTCTCCTTTTCCGGGAGTCCCTCCAATTCGCTCCTCCTTTCGGGGAAGTCCTTCACGGGTCTGGCCGCGGCCGACCTGAACGGCGACGGGTGGCTCGACCTGGCCGCCGTGTCCCCGGGCGAGAAGAAGGTTTATGCCATTCTTGGAGGGTCCAAGGGATTCCTTCCCAATCCTGAGGCCTCTTCTCTTTCAGGGCGGGGCTCGGAGGTTTTCGCCGGCGACCTGGACGGCGACGGCAACGCCGACCTTGCCGTTCCCATTACGGATGAGGGAGTTCTTTCGGTCCTGAAGGGGGATGGGACGGGCGCTTTCAAGGAAGCTGGTGTTCTTCCCGTCTCGGGTCTCCCCTGGACGGCCCGGATCGGGGATTTCGACGGTGACGCCAGGGCCGACCTCCTGGTGGGGGCGGGGCTCACCAGCGCCTTGAGCCTCTACCGGGGCGCTCCCGGAGGCCTGGTGGGCGGGCGTTGCCACGGGGAGGACCTGGCCCAGCCTTATTTCGTGGTTTCCCAGGACCTGGACCGTGACGGCCTGGCGGATCTCGTTGTTTCGGACCGGAAAGCCGGAAAGGTCCATTTCTACCTGGCCGGCAAGGGTGGGAGTTTCCGGGAAGCGCGGGTCTTCGACGTGGGCAAGGAGGCGGGCAACCTGGTCCGGGGCGATTTCGACGGGGACGGCCTGGAGGACATCGCCGTGGCCCTGGACGACGGGGTCCGGGTTCTCAAGCGGGGGAGCGGAAATGGGATCCAATACACCCTGGTTCCTCCGAGGAAAAGCCCTCCCTTCGACGCCGGGCTCGGGCCTTTCGAAGTCCTCGCCCGGGACCTGGACGGCGACGGGATTCCCGAGTTGGCCGCGGCCGACTACGGCGGAAACACCCTGAGCGTCCTGAAGGGCTCCAAGGGAATGAACTTCACCAGGATCCAGGAGATCTCCGTCCCCGACGGGCCCCTGGGCCTGGCGGGGGGCGACTTCGACGGCGACGGAAAGGCCGACCTGGTCCTCAGCAGGTTCCGGGCCTCCATGCTGGTCTTCTTCCGGGGGAAGGGGGACGGCAAGGTGGCCAAGGCGGCGGAGGTCCCCGTGGCCGCCCTCCCCAACTATATCCGAACTGCCGATTTCAACGGCGACGGCCGCACGGACCTGGTGGTTTCCAACCTGGGCGGGAGCGCCGTAACCCTTCTTCTCCACGAGAAGGGGTTCAGGTTCAGTCTCTCCAAGGTGGCCGCCGGGGAGCAGCCCTCTGCCCTCCTGGCGCGGGACCTCAACGGAGACCGCATCCCGGATGTTCTGGTGGCCACCGTGGAGAAGGGTGATTTCCGGGTTCTCGTAGGGGACGGAAAGGGCGGGTTCTCCTCGGTTCTCCGTTTCCCCGGCGTCCGGGGCGCCGTCTCGGCCGACCTGGGCGACACCGACGGGGACGGCCTGAAGGACCTGGTCCTGGGCTCCATCTACAACCGGCGGGTGACTCTCTTCCGCAACATCTCCAAGTGAGATCCCCCTGGAAAGGACCCGGCCCGGGGATTCCTTCTTTCCCCGGGGGGAGGCCCCGTTAGGATGGGGCCTCCGGTCTTTTCAGGAGGCGATACCCCATGCAGAAAAAGGACCTGGTCGGGGTGATCCTGGCCGCCGGCAAGGGGACCCGGATGTTCCCCTTTTCGGAGCGTTTTCCCAAGCCCGTGCTCCCCATCGGAGGCAAACCCCTCCTGGCCTACCAGTTGGAGACCCTGGTGGGCCTGGGGATCCGGAAGGTGATCCTCGTCATCGGGCACCTGGGGTACGAGATCGTCCGGACCATGGGGGACGGCTCGGCCTGGGGGGTGGAAATTACATACGTAGAGCAGGAGGAGACCCTGGGGATCGCCCACGCCGTGGGCCAGCTCGAGAAGGTGGTGGACCGGCCCTTCTTCCTCATCCTGGGAGACATCTTCTTCGAGACCGATCGCCTGGAGGAGATGGTGCGCCTCTTCCGGGAGGAGGAGGCGGACTGCGTGCTCGCCGTGAAGGAGGAGAGGGACCCGGCGGCGATCCGCCGCAACTTCGTGGTCCTCGAGGACGAGAGCGGGCGGGTCCGGCGCGTGGTGGAGAAGCCCCGGCATCCACGGACCAACCTCAAGGGCTGCGGTCTCTACCTTTTCGACCTCTCCTTCTTCGACGCCGTCCGGCGCACCCCGAGGACGGCCCTGAGGGATGAATACGAGATTACGGATTCCATCCAGATCTTCGTGGACGACGGCTACAAGGTCATGGCCGCCCGGGTGGTGAAGGAGGACCTGAACCTCTCCTTTCCGGCGGATCTCCTGGAACTGAACCTCCACTACCTGAAGAGGGAGGGCCTGGAGAATGTCATTGGAAAGGACGTGAAACTTCCCCCCGGCGCAGTGGTGGAGAAGAGCGTGATCATGGACGGGGCCGTCGTGGAGAACCCCATCAAGATCAGCCATTCGCTGATCTTTCCGGGCAAGGTGGTGAAACGCTCCTCCGATGTGAGAGGCGAGATCCTCACGCCCGAGACGGAAGTGGATTGTTCCCACGTCCTGGCCCGGCGTCGATGAAAGGGAAGAGGCTTTTCCTGAATTTCTTTTTCCCCGGCGGGGAGGGCAAACAAGCAGGAGCCCTCCTGGCCGGGGATGGGCGGATCCTTGCGCTGGGCCCGGAGAAGGCCCTTCTCCGGGCCCAGCGCAAGGA
>JALUZX010000340.1 GCA_027011425.1 Planctomycetota bacterium | reverse complement strand
CTTCCGGGCCTACGACATCGACGACCACCACGGCCGACTCCTCGCCCACCAGGGTCACCGAGACGGCCTCCTCCTCCGAGACCTACGTGACCACCGTCACCGTGGAATAAGGGGAAATCCGGGACGGCCGCCGGGAGGGCGTGAATCGCCGTCCCGGCGGCCGTCCCCCTACAGGTTTTCAAGGATTTCCCTGTTTCGTTCCAGGAACTCCCCGGCCCACCTGTAACGGTCGAGAAGGCCCTCTCCTGAAAATCCCATGCACCGGAAAGCAACGTAGAGGGCTTCCACAGAGGCGAGCCCCCCGGGGGGATCGGGGGAGAGCTTGGAGACCCTGGGGTAGGCCGTGCGCAGGCCTTTGGGGAGGGAACGGCGGACCGGCTCTCCCCGAAGGCAGGCCTCCAGCCTGGGCAAAAGTCTCCAGGTGGCGTCCAGGACCAGGAGGGGCCTGGAGGCGTCGGCGGGAGTGAGTGTTGGGCCTTCGAACCCCAGGAGTGTGTGGCCTTCCGCCTGGAAGGAGAAACCCTCCTTGGCCGTAAAGAAGCTGAAGCCCTCTTTTCCCCGCAAAGGCTCGAGGGAGCACTTGGAAAGGCGCTCCTTGGGATGGCGGAGAATGACGACTTCCACGGGGGGCGTCACGGCCGGATCTCCTCCCAGAGGGACAGGACCGCCTGGATCACCTGCCTGGGATGGACGCCGAGGATGCAGAGAGGGACCGGGCAGGACCGGAGCCTGCAGGGGTGGCAAGGAGTGGGGTAACGCAGGATCCTGGAGGGAACCCGGTAGGGCCCGTATACGGAAGGGCTCTTGGGACCGAAGAGGGCCACGCAAGGGATTCCCTGGAGATGGGCCAGGTGCATGGGCGCCGAGTCCCCGCCCAGGAAGAGATGGGCCTCTCCCAGGAGGGCCGCCACCTGGAGGAGGGTCTTCTCCTGGGGAAAGACGGGAAAGGAAAGGCCCGCTCTTTCACGGACCCGCGCCACCAGGTCCTCCTCGCCCCGGCCCTCCACCAGGACGATCCGGGCGTCCAGGTCCCCGGCCAGGGCGGCCAGCGTTTCGCCGTAACGGGAAGGAGGCCAGCGCTTGTAGGCGTTGTAGGCGCTGGAGCCGGGGTGGACGGCGATCCTGGGACCTTCCCCCGGAAGGGCCTCCCAGAAAGCCCGGGCTTCCCGGCGGGCCTCGTCGGGGACCGGCAGGGCGGGCCGGGTGAATTCGGCAGGGATCCCCAGGTGGGCGGCGAGCCTCAGGTCCTTCTCGATCCGGTGGGTCCCCTCCGGTCCCGGGTCCACCCTCTCTTTCACCCAGAGCCAGGCCCCCTCCTTGGACCCTCCCTTGCGAAACCCGATCTTCCTCTTTCCCCGGGCCAGGAGGACCTGGAGACTGCTCTTCATGTTTCCCTGCAGGTCCAGGACCAGGTCGTAGGGCCGGGCCCGGAGGCCGGCGACGTGCCGCCAGAGCCGCGCCAGGGCGGCGGGCCAGGTCCAGGGCCTGCGGAATTCCCGGGCCAGGGTCTTTCTCGGGAAGACCAGGACCCTGTCCAGGGCGGGATGGCCCTCCAGGAGGCCCCGGGTCTTCTCTTCGGCGAGCCAGTCGATGCGGGCCTGGGGAAAAGCCCGGGCCAGGGCCTCCAGGGCGGGCAGGCCGAAAAGGACGTCTCCCACCGCCGAGAGGCGGACCAGGAGGATGGAGGAGACGGGCTCTTGCTGGTTGGTTGCCATGGTGTTGGGGGGGGATTATAGTGCGCCCCCGGGGCGGGCAGGTAACGACTCTCGCGAGGGGGCAGCCTGGTGAGCATTTCGGAACCCCTTCCAGGTTTCATCCGGATCGAGGATCGGAACGGACTGTTTCTGGTCAGGGAAGAATACAGGATTCCCCTGGAGGAACTCGGTCTGCTCGGACGGGGCAACCTGTGGGTCCGGGGGAAGGAAGGACGGCGGACCCTCAGGGCCGGCCGCGGAAGGCCCTGGATCCTGCCCCTGGACGGGAGGGACGGGGAGCGGGTGGTGGTCCGGGTCTACTACCACGGGGGCGCCTTGCGCTGGTTTTCCCGCACCCTTTTTCTGGACAAGGAGAGATCCTTTCGCGAACTGCGGCTTCTGGAGTGGATCGCCCAGATGGGGGTGCCTACCTTGAAAGTGGTGGGCGCCCTGGCCTGGAAGGTCCTTCCCGGCTTCTACCGGCACGCCTTGGTGACGGTGGAAGAAAAAGGGGCCCGGGACCTGCTCACCTTTCTCCAGGAGGAGGAGAGCCCGGCGGAGCGGAGGGCGGTCCTGGAAGAAGCGGGCCGGGTGGTTCGCCGCCTCCACGACTTCCACGTGGCCCACGCCGATCTCCATCCCGGCAACATCCTGGTCACCAGGGAGGGCGACCGGCGGCGGGTCCTGATCATCGACCTGGACCAGTCGGAGATCCGGCAGGTCCTGGACCGGGCCGCCCGGGTCCGGGGCCTGGCCCGGCTTGAGCGGTTCTTGAGGAAGCTCTCCGAGAGGGAGGGACTGGAGCTTGGGAGGATGGAGCGGGCCCGGTTCCTCAAGGGCTACTATGGGAAGTTCGGAGAGGAGGCCCGCCGGGAACTGGCCCTGGTGGAGAGAAGGCTCGCCAGGCATCTCCCTTGGCACAGGGGGGTCTGGGCCGTAGAAGCTTTTCTGACGGGAAAGGCCGGCCGGGGCCGGCGTTCCCCGGCTTGTTGATCCCCCCCGGAGGAATCCATGACCATCCGTTTCTACAACACCATGACCCGGACCA
>JALUZX010000339.1 GCA_027011425.1 Planctomycetota bacterium | reverse complement strand
CAGGAAAACCACCGGCCTGGCCCTCCTCCTCTCCAGCAGGGTCAGCTTCGAGCTGGTCGTCAAATGCGCCCGGGCAGGCTTGGAACTCCTGGCCGCCGCCTCCGCCCCATCCACCCTCGCCGTGGAAGCCGCCGGGAAGTGGGGCATCACCCTCTGCGCCCCCGTGCGGGAGGACCGGGCCTTTCTCTTCACCCATCCCCGCAGGGTCCAGGGCTAGCGATTCCATCCCCCGGAAGAACCACGCCCTGCTATCTTCACGGAACAACCCCGGCCCTTCGCCCCCCGGGCCTTTCCCTTCTTGCCGGATACTGAATTTCCAGCTAGACTCCCAACTTCTCGATCCTTTCCTCTTGAACGAGAAAGAGAGGCAAGTCATGGCGGCACCCGGTTTGGCCCTTTCCTTTTTCGAGTTTTTCCTTCTCCTCTTGACGGGAGGCCCCGGTATTCCCCACTGGGCGCCTCCACTCCCGGAAGACCCGGTCCTCCTCCAGGCCGTTCCCGCCTCCACCATAATGATGACCCAGTGGTTCGGGGTCGCTCCCGCGCAAAAGGGAGATCCCAACCGGACCGTGCGGATCCTGAACAACCCGGAGATGGGGCGTTTTCTCTCCTCCGTGGAAAAGGCCTTTCTTTCCGCCCTGGAGAAAGAAACACGGGGAAGAGTAAACATCAAAAGCCTTTCTTCCCTGGCAAAGATCGCCCTATCCCGCCCGGGGGTCCTCTTCCTGAGCCGGTTGTCCCTCTCCTTCGACCTGCCCAGACCCATCCTGGAGGGAGGAATCGTCCTGAATCTCGGGGAGAGGGCGCCGGTGTTCCGCCGGCTCCTGCCCGCATTTTTAGGCTTGTTGGGACTCGAAAAGCCCCCCGCCCTTCCCGACGGCGACGGGCTGATCCCTCTACCCCTGGAAGGACCGCCCCTGGTGCTTGGATTCTCCGGTCCTTATTGCTTCCTTGCCCTGGGGAAAGGAACGGCCGAAGCCATCCGGCGGGGTCTGGCCGGAAAGACCCCGGGCCTGGGAACCAATCTTTCCTTTCGCAAACTCCGGGACCGGATCGCGGTGGAAAGGCCCGCTTTCCGGACCTACCTGGACTTTCCCCGCTTTCGTGAAGCCCTCCGCCCCATCCTCGAGAGCGAGGGGAAGTCCACGATCCAGGCCCTTGGGCTCGGCCGGCTCGGTCCCGTTCTTTCCGAGGGTGGGCTGGTGGGAAAGAATTCCATCTCCCGCGTCATCCTTTCCAGTTCCTCCGGCGCGGAGGGACCGGCGGAGGCCGTCCTTGGAGGCACTCCTCTCACCAGGAAGGACCTGGAATTGATCCCCCGGGACGCCGACCTGGCACTGGCTTTCCGCCTGGACCCGGCCCGGCTCTATCGCGGGATCCTGGACCTGGTAGCCTCCATGCAGCCCAGGGCGCTCTCGGAATACAGAAGAAGAGGTCTACCTGCCGCCGAATCCTTCCTGGGCGTGAAGATCGAGGAGGAACTCCTCCCCTGCCTGGGAGACCGCTGGCTGGTCTGGAATTCACCGGCCATGGGAGGACATCTTTTCGGCGGCCTCACCCTGGCACTATCCTTGAAGCAGGAAAAAGCCTTCCTTCCTCTCCTGGAGCGATCCATGGCCCGGATCGCCGGAGAGGTCAACAGGCGGCGCTTCCGCAAAAACGGAACCCAAAGGAACGGAATCTACCTGGAATCCTTCGAATTCCAGGGTGTGAAGATCTACTACCTGGAGGCCGTGGGAGAGGAGATGCTCGTGGCCCCGGCCTGGTGCGTCTCGGGAGGAAACCTTCTCGTGGCCCTCTACCCCCAGCCCTTGAAGGCCTTCCTCTCCGGGCCCAAGGGGCCTTCCCTGGCGGACCGCCCGGAGATCCCGCCCCTGGAGGGCGCTCTCGCCCTCGGATGGGCCGACGTGCCCGCCCTCGGGCGGATCGCCTGGCCCGCCCTCCAGGTGGGAGCCCAGGCGCTCTCTTCCGGACTCCGGGACCAGAACATCCCCTTGAAAATGTCCGCCTTTCCCTCGGCCCAGGCCGTCCTGCCGTGGCTCACCCCCCAGACCATCCTCCTGCGCCGGCTCCCCGGAGCGCTGCTCTTTGAGTCCAGGGGAAGCCTTCCGCCGGGGGACAACCTCCTGCCCCCCATTGCCGCGGCCGCGGGAGTCTCCTATTCGCTATATAGCGTGAAACTCATTGTAAACACCTTCAAGGACAAGGTGGCCCTTCGAAAAGTCTTCCAAGCCTTGATGATGTACAAGATGAGCCAAAAGGCCTTCCCCAAGCATTTCTCCGACCTCTGGAAGGATCCCCTCCAGTTCCTCCAGGCGCCGCCCAAAGATTCCGCAGGCCGCCCCCTCCACTACCTCGGGCCGGAAGGAAAGAAGGGAATCCTCGTCTACACGGCCCCGATCCGCGGCATGCGGCTCGTCCTCACCTCAAACGGAGTGGTGAAAGAACTCTCTGAAGAGACATTCCGGAAAATCCTGGAAGGGAAATAGCCGGGGGATAGGGGGAGCGCCGCTCCCGGGTATCCCGCCTTCCTATCTTCTCTTCCCCCGGGGCCGGTAATACCTGTTGGGCCTGGGCATCTTGGCGCCCACGCTCTTGCGCCACGCCTCGAGCCTGGCCAGGAGTTCCTTGACCTTTTCCGGGTATTGCCTGGAGAGGTCGTGCCTCTCGCCGATGTCGGTTCTCAAGTTATAGAGCTCGAGCTTCTCGTCGCCGAAGAACTCGATCAGCTTCCAGTCCCCCTCGCGGATCACCCCGCCGGGTCTTCCCCCCTGGTCCCCGTAATGGGGATAGTGCCAGAAGAGCGGCCGGGGCGGGATCTTCCCGCCTTTCAGGAGGGGCACGAGACTCACGCCGTCCACGTGCTGCTTGGGCTTCAATGGAAGTCCGGCCATCTCCAGCATGGTGGGATAGAAGTCGGTGCTGATCACAGGGGTCTTGCACACGCTCCCCGGTTTGGTGACCCCCGGCCAGACGATGAACATGGGCTCCCGGATTCCCCCCTCGTAGAGCCAGCCCTTCCCGGCCCGGAGCGGGGCGTTGGAGGTGGGCCAGCCCTGGGCCGTGCTCAGGCCGCCGTTGTCGGACATGAAGATCACCGCCGTATCGTCCCGCAATCCGTTCCGGTCCAGGGCCTCCAGGACCCGGCCCACGGCGATGTCCACGGCCTCCACCATCCCTGCGTAGACCGGGTGATCCTGGACGAGCCGCACCCATCCCCGCCCGTTCCGGCGGAATTCGGGAACGTAATCCAGCCCCAGGCGCTTGGCCTTGGCCGCATACTTGGCCTCCAGCCCCTTCCTGGTCATCAAGGGGATGTGGACGCTGTAGAAGGCCAGGTAGGCCAGGAAGGGACCGTCCTTGTGGGCGTCGATGAATATCACCGTCTCCTTGGCGAGCCGGAAAGGAAGGTATTCGCCCGGAGGGCCGTCCTTCAGCTTGGGGTTTCCGTAGGGCACGAAATACTTGCCCGGCCCGTAGGGGCCGCCCCGCTCGAACCCACCCTTGTTGACGTCGAAGCCCTGGTCCTCCGGGTAGTATCCCTTGTGGCCCAGGTGCCACTTGCCGGCGAAGAAGGTGGCGTAGCCCGCCTCCTTGAAGGCCTCGGCCAGGGTCACCTCTTCCAGGGGAAGTCGGTTCAGGTAGTGGGCCGGAAGAAGGGGCCGCCTCCACTTCCTCCCCTTCCACTTGAGAATATTCTCGGGCTCGGGCCCCCCGAAATAGTCCGTCGTGTCCATCCGGGCCGGGTATTTGCCCGCCATGATGCTCGCCCGGGTGGGACTGCAGACCGGGCAGGCCGCGTAGGCCTGGGTGAATTTCATACCCCGGACGCAGAGCGCGTCGATGTGGGGCGTCTCGTAGAAGGTGCTCCCGAAACAACCCAGGTCCCGCCAGCCCAGGTCGTCCACCAGGATGAAGAGGAAGTTCAAGGGCTTCTTCCGGAGCTTTTCGCCGGCCGGAAGGCTCCGGCAGGCCCCGAGGGCCAGGCCGCCCGCCCCGGCGAGAGAAGCGCGGAGAAAGTCACGGCGGTCCACATCCTTCATGGCACGGAACTCCCCAAAACAAGGGAACAGCGGAAAACGCGGATTCTGTATTTCATCCCACCTTCTTCTTCCGGCGCCGCCTGCCCCGCCGCGGCCGGGCCGCCGCGCCTGGATCGTAGCGGGGGTTGAGTTTTGTGGGAACGGGGGCCTTCACTTTCTTGCGCCAGGCCTTCATGAGGCCCATCAGCTCCTTGACCTTGTCGGGCCGGGCGGCGGCCAGGTTGTGTCTTTCGCCGATGTCGCGCTCCAGGTCGTAGAGTTCCAGGGCGTGGTCCTCGAAATACTCGATGAGCTTCCACTTTCCCTTGCGGACCACCCCGCAGGGCCGGGTCCGGAAGAAGGGGTCCCTGGAGCCTTTCACGTGTCTGCCCTGGAGGTAGGCAGGAAAGTGCCAGAAGAGGGGCCTCTCGGGGATCTTCTTCCCTTCCAGGAGGGGGACGATGCTCACCCCGTCCAGGACCAGGCCCTTGGGCCGGGGCACTCCCGCCACCTCCAGGAAGGTGGGCAGGAAGTCCACGCCGATCACGGGCGTGTCGCACACCGTCCCGGGTTTCACCCTTCCCGGCCAGCGGACGATCATGGGCACCCGGATCCCTCCCTCGTAGAGCATGCCCTTTCCTCCCCGGAGGGGCTCCTGGGAGGTGATGCCCTTCACGCCGCCGTTGTCGGAGGAGAGGATCACCAGGGTATTCTCCTCCAGGCCCAGCTCCCGGAGCTTGTCCAGGATCCGCCCCACGCCCTGGTCCACGGACTCCACCATGGCCGCGTAGACCGGGTTGTGCTGGCCCTTCCAGGGCCTCTTCTTCCTGTATTTCTCGATCATGGCCTTCTTGGCCTGGAGAGGGGTGTGGACGGCGTAGTGGGGCAGGTAGAGAAGGAAAGGCCGGTCCTTGTTCTCCTCCATGAATTTCAGGGCCTCTTCCGTGAGGCGGTCCGTCAGGTATTCCCCCTTGGGCCCGTCCTTCAAGGCAGGATTGCGGTAGGGAGAAAAGTAGGACCTGGGATGGCCGGCCCGCCAGCCCCCCACGTTGAGGTCGAAGCCCTGGCCCCTCGGCCCGAATCCGGGATCGTCCCCCATGTGCCACTTGCCGATGCTGGCCGACCGGTAATGGGCGGGCTTTAGGGCCTCGGCGAAGGTGACGAACCGCCGGGCCAGGATGGTCGTGTTCTTGACGGGGATCAACTTGCGGAGGGCCGCCCGGCCCCGGGTGGAATTCCCGACGGTGTAGATCCCGTGGCGGGGCGTGTATTCGCCGGTTAGGATCGACGCCCTGGAAGGGGCGCAGTTGGGCCCGCAGGTATAGGCCTGGGTGAAGACCATGCCCTCCCTCGCCAGGCGGTCCATATTTGGGGTCTCGTAATACTTGCTCCCCATGAACCCCGCGTCCCGCCAGCCCATGTCGTCCACCAGGATGAAGAGGATGTTCGGCGGCCTCTTCGCGGGCCGGCCCCCGCCGGCCCCTTTGCCCCGGGGGGAGACGGCCCGGCAGCCCGGGAAAAAAGTCGAAGCCGCCCCCAGGGCGGCCATTCCAAGAAAATCCCTGCGGGAGAAGTCGCTTCTCGTCATGGCCAGGCCTCCTCGAGGCCCCAGGTTTCGCCCTCCCTCCTTGGAAAGCAAGAGCCCGAATGTATCCTTTTTCTTTGCGAGACTTGCTCCGAACCCAGGAAGGCCCGCCATGAACGCCCTTCTCCTTTCCTTCCTTCTTTTCCCGCTCCTTCCCGGCGCCCGGACGCCCCTCCCTTCCAGGTCCGGAAGATCTGGGACAAGGCCCCCCACAACGCCTTCACGGACCTGACCTTCTGGAAGGGGAAGTTCTACTGCGTCTTCCGGGAGGCTTCGGCCCACGTGGGCGGCACCGACGGGAAGATCCGGGTCCTGGTCTCAAAGGACGGAGAGAAGTGGACGCCAGCGGCCCTCCTGGAGGAAAAGGGCATCGATCTTCGGGACCCCAAGATCTGCCCTACTCCCCGGGGGGACCTGATGATCACCTGCGGGGGCTCGGACTACAGCGACGGCCTCCAGGAGTGGCATACCCGGGTCGCCTATTCGAAGGACGGAAAGAAGTGGACCCCCCCGCGGCGGGTCCGGGGAATCCCCTCGAACAACTGGTTCTTCCGGCTAACCTGGCACAAGGGATGGGGCTGGGCGGCCCCCAACATCACGGGCTCCGACCCCTGGACCGGCCGGGTCCGCTCCAGGGAGCGAAGGACCGCCCTCTACCGCACCAAGGACGGCATGAACTACGAACTCGTCCTTCCGGCCCTTCCCCTTCCCCCTCTCGCCTGCGAGGTCACCATCCGGTTCAAGCCCGACGACACCATGGTCCTCCTGGTCCGGGAGGGGAGCAGGTCCCGCCGGGGCTTCCTCTGTCTTGCCAAACCGCCCTACCGGAACTTCCAGGTCCACACCATAACCCACGGCATGGGAGGGCCCAACCTCCTCTACCTGGGAAAGGACAAGTGGCTCGTGGGAACCCGCGAATACCCCTACGAGCGTCCTCCCGGAAAAAAAGGCACCGCCACGGTCCTCCTGGAAGTGGACGAAAAAGGCGCCTGGCGCCGCCTCCTGAAACTCCCCTCCGGCGGCGACACCAGCTACCCCGGCTTCCTCCTCCGCGGCCACACCCTCTGGATCTCCTACTACTCCAGCCACCAGGGAAAGACCGCCGTCTACCTGGCCCGATCGCCCTTCCCCTTTTGAATTAATTTCATCCGTATCCGGCGGGGAAGCTTTCCCCGAAAAAAAGGCCCATTCCTTCTTCCCCGTTCCCCGGAAGACCTATCTTTTTTCTTCCCCTTGCCTTTCTTCTCCACAAGGAGAACGACTTCGTTGATCTCGTTTTTTCCCTTTTTCAAGAGAGGGTATTGGACCTCCAGTTCGTCGGATTCCACTTTCAGGATCCTGGACCCGCCGGGGAGGAGGAAAATCCTCAACCCAACTTCTTTAGGGTCTTCGCCTACCGGAGGGAACTCGACCTTTTTCCCCTCACCAGTGACGCCATAGATCCAGAAGGCGGAGACCGGGTGCCCCTTTTTGTCGAAGGCCTTCAGCATGTAGAGGTCGATCTTTCCTTGGAGAGGGATATCCAGCCTAAAGCGCCCCCCATCCAGGACTTGGATCCTCTTTTCCCAAAGGTCTTTCTTTCTCGCCCGAACGGAAATCTTCCAGGTCCCGGCCGAGGGAAGACTAAGATGGTATCTACCCCTGGTGGAAGACTCCCACTTGAGAAAAGACCGCACAAGATCTTCCCCCTTCTTTACAGCGACCACGCTAAGGTCCCCCAAGGAAACGCCCCGGTCCACATCCACCAGGCCCTCAACGACAGGAAGTTTCTTCATCCGGAAAATGAGACCGGTCTCACCCGGGTCGATTCTCCCCGAAACTTCCCGGTATCCGTCCTTGACCAGGGTGATCTTCAAAGCGCCCAGGGTCCCTCCTGTCGGTGTTCCCCGGATCAGGAATTTTCCTTCCGGATCGGTGAATCCGTGGAACAGGTCCCGCCCGTCCTTGCCCCCACTGAGAGCCTCTTCCTCCAGGGCGACCCGCGCATGGCTCACCCCCTTGCCCTTGCCATCCAATACTTTTCCCCCGGCCAGGACCCGCATCTCCCGGAAATAGACATCCCCGAAAAAGAAATCCCCTTCCCCGCGCGCTCCAGGAAACTCCACGACACATTGGAGACCTTGGGGCATCCCGTCCAGGCCCGTTCTTTTCCATGCAGTGATCCGATAGAGGCAATCATAGGATTTCTGGGGGAAGAAAAAGAAGCCCTTGCTGTCCGTTAAAATCGTTTTAGTCCAGTAATAATCAAAATAGTTACGAGAAAATGCGCCTCTTTCGAAAAAAAGAACCTGCTTGGTAAGGGGTCTTCCCTTGCTGTCCAGGGCCCTTGCCCGAATTCTCGGCCGAACATGGATGACAATTTCCCCCCATTTTCTTTCCCCTGGAACTTTGGGCCCTTCCCATGAATGGAAGGCTTGAATAAATGCATTGCCCTTTTCGAGAGGGAAGGCTTCCAGCCGGGAACCCAACTCGACCATCGGGAAAAAGATTTTTCCCCTAACCTCTTTCACCGCTTTGGAAATTTCGTTTCCATTGATTATTGAGAGAGACAAAAAGACCGGTTCTTTCCAGGGCTTCCCATCCCTTCCAACGACACGAATCCCAAAAGAACCACATGGAGGAAGAACGAGGTTGACGACCTTACCCATTGATTTTTCCAAATTCACCCGCTTCCTGCATGCCCAGGTAAAAGGGAATGAAAAAGCCACCTCGACTTCATGATTTCTTCCGATGGATTCCTCCGAAATCCGCACTTTGGCGGTTCCTCCTTTTCCTGTTTTCCCCTTCCACGCTATGCCGGTGCCGTTTCCCAGAACGCACACTGGAGCCTCCGGTACGGGGTGTTCATTTTGGTCCACCACTTGAATCTTGATTTCCTTCGTTCCTCTAACCCAAATCTTGTAAGTTCCTTGCTTCCATTTCCAAAAATGGGCGGTCTCCATGAATCCGAAAGCCTCTCCGGACCTGGCGGCTACAAAACAAGATGAAGGGAAAAGGGGAATCTTGGCCCATCCTTTGGAATCGGCACGAACAACGAAACCATGACGGAAGACCCATGTGACCTTGTTGGCATTCCCCAGGTCAGAGAAAATTTCGCTTATGGCCCCAAACTTTATAGGGCAATAGCCGACAAGAGCACCGGGGACAGGCTTTCCAGTCAATGAGGACCATACTTGAACCGCTATCTGGTTCGCCCTGGGAACCCTCCTTAAAATGGGATCCTTTGATAGGTTCCAACCAGCATCCTTTTTCTCCTCCTTCCCATCTATACCAGGCTTCACGAATTCCCGCGACTTACATGCTCCCACACTCGGAGAAACCTGAGGCGGACCTGGGATTTTCTTTTGTAACGGAGGATGATTACACAAAACTGGAACATCCTTTTCGGCACTCCAGCCCAGGAGAATTAGGACGACGCTGGCCAAGCCGACCAAAAAGGCAGGGATGATGACTGGTATTACTTTCTCCTTAAGCAGTAAATTCTGCATCTCCATTTTCTTCATTTAGGAGGTGGGAGCTGTTTCGGATACGGATAGCTCTCTCCGTCGAAACCGGCATAATAGTTTCCAGACTTGTAATGGTATGACACTAACACAATAACTTCATCATCTTTGTAATTGGCCGGAATATCCAAATGTCCAGACTTACCTGGGCCCACTATGATATAATCCAGCACATTTCCATTGCTATCCATTAGGGTGAACTTAAGGTCTTTCAAATCCCCCGCCGTGTTTAAGTTTTTACACTCTATCCGATTTTTAACCCTTGGTGCAACAGGGTGTTGGAAGTCGTAATTCTCGTTTGGGCCTGGGTCCAAACTGTAATTCCCGTAACCAGAGTTAAACTCCTCCCATCCACATACCATGGATACCAAAATTACCCCCCACAAAAGAATCGGCCACCTCTTTCTTTTCATGCCTGCCTCCTTTGGTTTTTTCCATCTTTCCCTTCCCTCTACCTTTAAG
>JALUZX010000338.1 GCA_027011425.1 Planctomycetota bacterium | reverse complement strand
CCGTGGTGCAGGTGCCGGTGGGGCCCTTACAGCGTCCCGCCGTATTCCCGGTCCTCGAAGGAAAGCCCGTTCCCGAGGAAGAGATCGAACGGGCCGTGGCCGAGGGCGCTCTTTCGCGGAAGAAGGGAAAAGAGATCCTCCAGAAGCTCGGTGCTTTCCGGGAGGAGCTGGAGGAGGTCCTTCGCAAGGCCCGGGAGCTTACCAGGAAGGCCCAGGAGGCGGTGGACGAACTCTTCCGGGACTGCCTGCGCCTTCTCCTGGAAGGCCACCTGGCGGACCTGCGGAAACAGTTCCAGGGAGAGAGGGCGATCCTGGAATTCCTGGGGGACCTGGAGAGGGATTTCGTGGAGAACACCCTCCCGCCCCAGGCCGGGGAGGAGGATTCGGAGAGCGCCGGGGCCTGGAGGGAACGCCTGGAGAAGGTGTTGGCCAGGTATACGGTCAACGTGTTGATCGACCGGTCCGGGTACAAGGGATGCCCGGTGGTCATCGAGGACTACCCGACTTTCACCAACCTCTTCGGCGCCATCCAGGCGGGACGCCGGGGACGGGGCGGGGGCGGACCGGACCACCGGAGCATCGTGCCCGGTTCCCTCCTTCGGGCCGACGGCGGTTACCTCCTGCTCTCGGCGAGGGACCTGCTTTCCGACGGGAGGGTCTGGGAGCACCTGAAGAAGGCCCTAAAAACGGGGCGGCTGGAGATCCAGCCTCCCCCGGAGGGTCCGCGCTACGAGCCGATCACTCTCAAGCCCCAGCCCGTGGACATCCGGGTCAAGGTGATCCTCATCGGGGATCCCGGCGCCTACGACCTCCTTTACCTCAACGATTCGGACTTCCGCAAGATCTTCAAGGTCAAGGCGGACTTCGATTCCTCCATGCCTCTCACCAGGGAGAACCTGGCCCATTTCGGGCTTGTGGCGCGCAGGATCTGCGAAAAAGAGGGGCTTCGCAGGCCCGAGAGGTCCGCCCTGGCGGCCTGCGCCGAGTTCGCCGTCCGGGACGCGGGCCGGCGCAACAGGATCTCCACCCGCTTCAACGAGGTGGCCGACGTGCTCAGGGAAGCCGATTTCCACGCGGGCATGGATGGATCGGAGAAGATCCTCCGCTCCCACGTCCGGGCCGCCGTGGAGGGAAGGGCCGACCGGCACGGGATCCTGGAGGACCGGGTGTTCCGGATGCTCCGGGAGGAGCTTCTCATGGTGTCAACCGGGGGAAAGAAGGTGGGCCAGGTCAACGGGCTCTCGGTCTACCAGATGGGATACCACTCTTTCGGAAAGCCCACGAGGATCACGGCCTCCGCCTCGGCGGGAAGCGTGGGGATCATCAACATCGAGAGGGAGGCCCGCCTTTCGGGAGGGATCTACGACAAGGGGGTGCTCATCATCGCCGGGTGGATGCGGCGCACCTTCGCCCAGGAGAGGCCCCTTTCGCTCACGGCGAGCTTGAGCTTCGAGCAGAGCTACTCCGGCGTGGACGGGGACAGCGCCTCGGTGGCGGAGATCTGCGCCCTTCTCTCGGAGTTGTCCGGCGTTCCCATCGACCAGGGTTTCGCCGTGACGGGGTCCGTGAACCAGCACGGGGAGATCCAGCCCGTGGGCGGGGTGAACGAGAAGATCGAGGGCTTTTTCCGGCTTTGTTCGGAGAGGGGGCTCACGGGATCCCAGGGGTGCGTCATCCCTGCTTCCAACAGGGAAGACTTGATGTTGGATCCCGGCGTGGTGGAGGCCGTGGAGGCGGGCCGTTTCCAGGTGCACGCCGCCCGGAACCTGGACCAGGTGATCCGGATTCTCATGGGCCTGCCCGCCGGGGAGAGGCGGAAGGACGGATCCTTCCCGGAGGGAACGCTCTTCGCCCTGGTGGCGGCCAGGCTGGAGAAATACGCCGCCGAAGCCGGCGCCTGGGGAGGGGAGATGAACCCCAGGCTCCTCGCCTCGGACCGGCGCGGCGAGGCGGCGGAGCCGGAGGATTCATGAAGGTCCCGGGGTAGACCGGGGCTCCTCCAAAGAATTCGGTTCCTTCAGGCGTGGATCTCCACCACGTCCTTGTCGGCCAGGACGTGGTCCCGGGCCACCTGGATCCCGTCGTGCTTCACCGCTCCCCAGAGGCGGGCGAACTTGAAGTTGGCGGCGATGTCCTTGTGGATACGCTCCGCCAGGTCCAGGACCACCGAGCCCCGCTTCAGGACGAAAGGCGCCTCCATGTCGGGCGGCTTGCCCGGTTCCTTGGAATAGACCCGGATCACGTCGAGCATCTCGAAGGCCTTGGCCCGGAAGGTCTCCAGGCCTTCACCCGTTTCGGTGGAAAGGGCGAGGAGGGGGAGTTCCTCCCCCAGTAGTTCCTCCAGCACTTCCCGTGTTTCCCCTGCGCCGGGAAGATCGGACTTGGTGAGCAGGAGCAGGGCCGGCCGGAGGCGCAGGGCCGGGGAGGCCTCCTCCGGGAGTTCCGGCGGTTTCAACGGGGGGTGGAGGAGGATCTTGTGGGCCTTGCAGGTCTCCATGGCCAACTCGGCCTGTTCCATGGCGTCCGGGCTTCCCAGGTCGGCCAAGAGCAGGATTCCGTCGCTGTTGCGCACGGCCTCCATCATCCCCGGGGGAACGTAATCAGCCGTAATGGGGGGAAGGTCCAGGAGCTGGATCTGCACGTCCTCGAAGGGCATCATCCCCGGAACGGGAAGCTGGGTCGTGAAGGGGGCGGGGGAGACCTCGGTCTTCGCCCGGGTCATGGAGGCCAAAAGCCGGCTCTTTCCCGTGTTGGGGGCTCCCAGCAGGACGAGTCTCCCCGCGCCGGCCCTTTCGATCCGGAAGGGGTCGTGCCGGGACGCCTTGCCTTTCCCTTTTTCGCCCTTTCTCAGGGCGGCGATCCGGCGCTTGATGTCGGCCTGGAGCTTTTCCGTGCCCTTGTGCTTGGGGATGAGCTTGAGCATCTCTTCCAGGCAGGCCAGCTTCTCCTCCGGGGTCCGGGCCGCTTTGTATGCCTCCTCGGCCTTCAGGTATTGGGGGGTAAGGTTGGCCGGCATGGCGCCCTCCGGAAGGTTGGAGGTGAACGACCCCTGGATTTTAAAGAAAGAGGGAAGAGGAGCCAACGGCGGGCGGAGCGCCGGTGAAGGTTTTTTCACGGAAAGGGCGGTCCTCCGGCCCCAACGTCGTCCCTTACGGAAGGGTGAGGCGCCAGGAGGGGGAAAGATGGTTCCGGAAGGGCTTTCCCTCGAAGAAGGCCCACTTCTTCACTCCCGTCCAGACCCCCCGGGCCGGCGGGCCGAGGACGAGACTGCCCCCTTTCAGCCGGACGGCGAGCCGGGGATTGCGGAGCTTGAAGTAGTCCCCCGAGTTGTTCTTGACCCGGACCTCCAGGCCCCCGGCCAGGGCCTTCTCCAGGAGTTCCGAAGGAAGGGGTACGAGACAGGGATCCCATGCGTCCAGTTTCCCCTGGTTGGCGGGAAGAAGGGCGGCTGCCTTTCCTCCCACCAGGACCTCTTTCTTGAGGCCCGGGTTGGAACCGAAGATGTCCAGGGCCAGGTAGAGAGCCTTTACGGAGGATGGATCTCTAGGGATTCTCCTCGGCCAGGACCGGGCCGGCCCGGGGGAGGAAAAAGTCCCCTTCCACCCGAGGATTCCCCGGATCCGCTCGGGCCGGTCGAGAACGGGCGGGAAGGGGCCCGCCCCGGGAAGGACCGGGCCGTAATCGGAACCCTTCTTCGTCCCCGGCAGGGGCGGAGAGGACTCCTTCCGGGAGCTGAGCAGGTAGACCCGGATCTCTCCCTTCCCCCCCATGGGAGGGAGCCCCGGCTCCAGCCGGACCCGAACGGGGCCGCCCGGAGGAAGGTCGACCACGCCGGTCCACCAGGCGCTCCTCTTTCCCACGTACCGGGGCTTCACCTTTTTTCCGGCCACCCGGATCAAGGGAGCCCTCCTTCCCCCCCGGCGGGTTCTCTGCGCCGCCACCAGGGAGGAGGCGCAGCCCGGCGCGGGAAGGACCTGGATTTCCGTTCCCCCGCCGGGCAGGTCCTTCCGCGAAAGGATCCGGCAGGCCGGGGGTGGATCGACCTCCTCCGGCCAGTTCTCCACCAGGGCGGGCCGTTTCCCCTCGGGCCAGATCCGGGCCACCAGGGTCTCGTGGGCCCCCAGGGTGAAGCGAAGGCTCCCCTTTCCGTCCAGGACGGGAAGGCGCCTGCGCCTGGGATAGATAAGGGCGGGGGATGCCTGGGCCGGCGGGGTCCCGGTGAGGACGTAGAGGTCCCGCAAGGGGATTTCCACTTTCTTGGTTTCCAAGGCGGGGTTGCGAAGGGTGAGCACCGCCTCGCCGCCCCTGGCCGCCCGGTATCCCAGCACCTCCCCCTTCGCCGGTTCTCCCCCGAAGGCCTGGGCCTGGGCCAGGATGTCCTTCTGGCGGGCCGACCATTCCAGGGACTCCCTGAGATCGGCCCAGAGGGGTCCGGTCATGGTGGAAGGCGTGACGTAGACTTCCTGGAGCATACAGCCCCTCCCGAGGAAGAGGACGCAGGCGTCCAGGAAGGAGCCGGGAGGCTCGTCGGGGCCGCCGGGCAGGCAGAGCCTTCCGTGGGTGATTCCGTGGAACATGAGGGCGTTCAAGGGGAAGTCGGGACAGTTGTGGAGGATGTTCTTGTAGACCCGCTGGTCCCTGTAGGTCATGGCCCGGTCCCTTCCCCGGATCGCCGGGACCTGGGAGTCGTAGCCCACATCCGATCCGCCGAGCCAGCAGAAGTCGGCCCACTTGAGCCACCAGGGGGAGAGATGGACGAAGGATGTCACGTTGAGGAAGACCTTGGGATCCAGGGAGGCCATGTATTCCAGGAGGGAGAGGGTTTCGTTCACTCCCCTCTCGAAGGCGGCGGGCGTCTTGGGGCGGATGAGCTGGAAGTTGAAGTCCATCTTGAAGTAGTCCACCCGGCAATCCCGGATGAAGTGCCGGATCCTGGCTTTCAAGGCGGCCCGGTACTTGGGCCCGCTCAAGAGGTAATATTTGCCCTCCGGCGCTTTTTCATAGCCCCGGGCCGCCCCCCAATCGGTGTCCAGGTGGAACCCGCAAAGCGGCATCCAGAGCCCGAGGCGGAATCCGAGCTTCTCCAGGTTCCTGCTCAAGGCCAGGAGTCCCCCGGGGAAGGTGTCCTTCCGGGCCCGCCAGATGGATTTCCTGTCCTGCCAGATGTCGTCCACCGCCATGGAGACAATGGGGATCTTCGCTTCCTTGAACCCCCGGGCCGATTCCAGGATCCCCTTGGCCGAAAGGGTGCTCTCCATGTCGTACCAGGAGTTGTAGTGGGGGAAGGGGATGGGAGGCCTGCGGCGGAAGCCGTCCAGGTAGGCCCGGAAGGCCCTGTGGGGGGTCCCCCGGGGAGAGACGCCCAGGACGGCCGTGAAGGTGGTGAAGGGAGGGCGCTTCTCGGGGTGATGGCGGAGGACCGCCAGCCCTTCCGGTTCGCGGAGGTTCCAGCCCGCCGGGTGTTCCAGGCCGAGGAAGAAGGTCTTCCCGGCGAAAAGGGGGATTCCCGTCCCCCGCCGGGGCCCTCCGGTCTCCTCCCTTCCCCGGGAGAGTTCCAGGGGCCTTCCGCCGGGGCCGGTGAAACGGAGGCGCTCCACCTCGACGGCCTTCACGAGGGGCGCCCGGGAAGAGCCCTTCCATGAGAGTTCCAGGGTCTTCCGGAAGAGAGGAACTCCACGTCCCGGCGAGGAGAGGATCACCCGGACGCCCAGGGGCGCCAGGCCGCCCTTGCCTTGGAAGGAGAAGACCAGTTCCTTTCCTTCCAGGCCGGGGTTCTTGCCCGAGGGGACCATCTCCGAGGGAGTGAGGGCCTTTTCCCCTCCCTCCAGGAGGATCCGGAAGCCTTGGTCCTCCACGGGGAAGACCCGGTCCCCCGCAAGGATGGCGGTGGTGCGGCCTTCGTGGTCCAGGCGGCGGGACACCCCGGTTCCGGCCTCGATCACGGCCCAGGGTCGGGTCCCCTGGGCGGGAGCGGGGGAGACGAGCAGGGAGAGCAGGGACAGGGAGAAGGGAAGGTGGGCTTTCATGGGGTCGGCTCCAAGTCGGGCGGCCTCGGGGGGTTCTACAGTTTTTCGTTCTTTACGGGTTTTCCGCCTTTTCTGGCGGGAAGCATTTCACTCCAGTCGTCGCAGGAAGCGGCGTCGAATTCGCGGCAGACCCGGGGGCGGACGGGATAGATCGAGCACCGCATGACGCCCTTCCTTTTCTTGAGAAAGACGCAGCGGCCGCCGGTGTGGCGGAAGACGAGATCGTAGCTCCCCGTCAGGTCCTTCTCCTCCTCGAAATAGCGGGATAAGGCGGAGGCCGGTTTCCCGAGGAAGTCCAGGATTCTCTCGGCCTCCCGGCGGGTGAGGAAGATCCTTCCGAAGGAACAACAATCGGAGTGCACGCACCGGTCGCACCGGTCGGGCTTGTAATCGGGGTCGCCCTGGAGCAGGACTTTTTTGACTTCCCGCACCAGGGCATCCACGGCCCTCCTGATCCCGGGATGCTCGTCGATGTCCAAGGTCCTGGACAGGGACCGGGAGAGGGAGCCGTAGGGGAGTCCCTCCAGGGGGTGGGTGGATTCCACTTCCACTTCGTATTGGTCCAGGTCGACCGAAAGGGTGCTCAGGTGTCGGAAGACCTCGGTGATCGCGTAAGGCCAGGCCGGGATCTGTTTCTTTCCGCCTTCGGGCGCGTCCGTCCTCTTTTTGGGCGCGTTCTTCTTCATGGAGTCTTTTTCTTTCCTTCGATTTCTTCGAGTGTTTCTTTCCAGGTCCGGAATGCCTCTTCGCCGAAGAGGACGAACCGGACCAGGTCCAGGGTTCCCGGGTGCTTCCCGATCTCGTCCAGGACCGTCGAAAGGGCGACCCGGGCGGCTTCTTTCATGGGGTATCCGTATACGCCGGTGGAGACGGCGGGAAAGGCGACGCTCCGAAGGCCTTCCCGGCGGGCGATCTCCAGGCAACGGCGGTGGCAGGATTCCAGGAGCCGGGCCTCGCCCTTGTCTCCGCCCCGCCAGACGGGGCCCACCGTGTGGATCACCCTCTCGGCCTTCATGCGCCCCGCCGTGGTGGCCTTGGCGTCTCCCGTCTCGCACCCGCCCAGGAGGCGGCATTCTTCCAGGACGGCCGGACCGCCCGCCCTGTGAATGGCGCCGTCCACGCCTCCGCCTCCCAGCAGGGTCCGGTTGGCGGCGTTGACGATGGCGTCCACCTCCTGGCGGGTGATGTCGCCCTCCACGATCTCGAGGAGCGTGTCTCCCACCTTTACCGAAAGGGGTTTTCCCGGCATGGCCGCGCTCTCCTCCGGCCGGGGAAGACCCCGGCCGGGTGGGAAATCCGGATCAGAGTTCGCCCTTGGCCTTCATGCGTTTCACGATCTCCTCGGCCATCTTCAGCCTTCGCTCGAATACGCCGTTGGCGATCCGGTAGGGCTCCGGGGTGAGGAGGTCGGCGCCGGCGCTCTGGAGGATCTCCAGGGGATACCGGCTTCCGCCCATGGCGAGGGCGCTCAGGTAGGCCTTGCGGGCGGGCTCCCCCTCCTTGAGGACCTTCTCGGAGAGGGCCGTCGAGGAGATGAGGCCCGTCACGTAGGTGAAGACATAGAAGCTCCTGTAGAAGTGGGGGATGTAGGCCCACTCCACCGAGTAGAGGGGTTCGATGTCCATGACCCCCTCGGCGTGGCCGTGGTAGAGGCGGAGCAGCTTGAGGTAGAGGGCGTTCAGGGCGTCGGCGGTGACGGGTTCGCCCCTTTCCACCATCTGGTGGGCCCGCCACTCGAACTCGGCGAACATGGCCTGGCGGAATACGGTTTGGCGGTAGTTGTCCATCCACTCGCCCAGGATGTAGAGCTTTTCCCTGTCCGTCTGGGCCTTCTGGAGGAGAAGGTGGGTAAGAAGGGACTCGTTGAAGGTGGAGGCCACCTCGGCCACGAAGATGGCGTAGTCCGCCGTGGCGTGGGGCTGGGCGTGGCTGGAGAGGTAGCTGTGCATGGAGTGTCCAAGCTCGTGGGCCAGGGTGCTCACCGAGTCCAGGTTGCCCGTGAAGTTGAGGAGGACGAAGGGGTGGACGCCGTAGATGCCGGCCGAATACGCCCCGCTTCTCTTGGCCCTGGTGGGGAAGACGTCTACCCAGCGGGCGTCCTTGGAGAGGGCCTTCTGCAGGACCGATTCATACTTGTCGCCCAGGGGCTTCACGGCTTCCAGGACGAGTTTCTTGGCCTGGGGGAAGGTGTACTTGAGGCGGGTGGGCTTGATGATGGGCGCGTAGATGTCGTAGTAGTGCAGGGTGTCCACGCCCAGGAGTTCCTTGCGGAGTTTCAGGTAGCGGTGGAAAGTGGGAAGCTCCTCGTGAATGCGCTGGATCAGGTTTTCGTAGAGCTTGACGGGGAGATTCTTGGGGTAGAGGGCCGCCTCCAGGCAGGAATCGTACTTGCGGGCCTTCCGGATGAAGTCGTCCCCCTGGAGTCTTGCCGCGTAGGTGGCGGCCAGGGTGTTCTTGAAGGACTGGTAGGCCCCCCAGAAGGCCTCGAAGACCTTCCTGCGGTCATCCCTGTTGGTGGAGGCCCGGTATTTCACGTAGTTTGGCTTGGTCAGCTCCACCACGGTCCCGTCGTGGAGAGTTACCTTTGGATTGGGGAACTCGGCGTCGTTGAATGTGTTGTAGATGTTCCCCGGCGCCCCCAGCACCATTCCCGCCTGGGCCAGGAGCTGTTCGGTCTTGCGGTCCAGGATGTGCTTCTTCAACCGGAAGAGGTTGTCCAATTCGTGCTGGTAGGTCTTGAGGATCGGGTTGAAGCGGAGGGTCTCCAGGTCCTGTTCCGGTTGGGCGAGAATCTCGGGCTGGATCCAGGACGTGGCCTCGCCGAACTGGACGGCCAGGGCGCGCATCTTCTGGACCAGGGCCCTGGCATGGTTGTCCCGGGTGTCCAGGTCGCTCTTGAGGGAGGCGTAGGAGTAGAGTTTCTCGAAGGTCTCGGACAGCGTGTCCACCTTGTCCAGGACCATCTTGAGGGTCTCGGCGGAGTCGCAGAGTTTCCCCTCCCATTGGCGGATCGTGGGGATGGCCTTCTTCAGGTCTTCGTAGGTCTTCTCCCAGTCGGATTCCGAGGGGAAGATATCCTCCAGGCGCCACTTGTAGGCCTCGGGGATCCGGGACCTGTCCTTGACCTCCGTCGTTTGCCCGCCTTCGCTCTTCAAGTGTCCGCCTCTTTCCATCGCCTCCTCGTTTCCGGCTCCTTCCGGGGTGCTCGAGCAGGAGAGAAGTCCCAAGAGGAGAAGCCCCCAAAAGGCCGCGCGCCGAATGTTTCCAAGAGCCATGATCGTTCGCCTCCCTGGTGAATGGGTCCGGAGAGTCCCGCCGGGACACTTTTCCCGGGAGAAATAGGATTCCACCCTTCACCCCTTCTCCCTTCAAGGAGAAGATTCCCCCAAAAGGAGGCTGGGCCGTGACTGGGACGAAAAGGCCGAGATGCGTGGTCGTTGGGAGCGCCAACCTGGACCTGGTGCTCCAGGTGCCCCGGCTCCCCGGGCGGGGGGAGACCGTCCTGGGAGGGAGGTTCAGCCGGGCCTGGGGCGGCAAAGGGGCCAACC
>JALUZX010000337.1 GCA_027011425.1 Planctomycetota bacterium | reverse complement strand
CCCTCCCGGCCCGCACCCGAATGACGGCCTCGTCACGAAACATGGAAGGACCTGGGAAAGACGGGCCTGGAGCGGATCAAACCCCGGTCAATTCTCCAGGGGCTCCACGTTGACCTTGCGGTTGGGCCGGAACCGAACCACCCCCTCGGCCAGGGCGTAGAGAGTCCAATCCCTGCCCACGCCCACGTTCTTACCCGGGTGGAACCTGGTCCCGCACTGGCGCACCAGGATCTCCCCGGCTTTCACCCGCTGGCCCGAATACCGCTTGATCCCCCTGAATTGGGGGTTGCTGTCCCGGCCGTTCCTCGAGGAGCCTTGTCCCTTCTTGTGTGCCACGGAAAGATCCTCCTGTCAGGCCCCGGAAAATTCTTCCACCCTGACTTTTGTGTACCGGTGCCGGAACCCTTTCTTGACCCGCACGTTCTTGCGCCTCTTGAAGCGGAAGACCACGATCTTCTTCCCCTTCACGTGGCCTTCCACCTTGGCCTTGACCTGGACCCCTTCCACGTAGGGAGAACCTACTTTCAGTTCCTCCCCGCCGAGGAGAAGCACCTTGTCCAGGAGAACTTCCTCCCCGGGGGACCACTGGCCCCGGTAGTCGAGATAGACCGTCTTTCCGGGTTCCACCCGGACCTGGCGGCCTCCGTCTTGAATGAATGCATACATGGTCTTTTCCTCCCTCCGCCCCTGGCGGGGAGGTCCTGCCTACTAGGGAAAGGGGGGGAATTGTAAGGATCCCCCTCCCGGGATCAACCCCCTTGTCCGGGGGAACTCCTCTGGCGCCTGCCGCCCTGGGAACGTCCGCTTCCCCGCTTGCTCCCACCTCCCCCCTTGGAACTCTGCCTGGAACCGGACTTGGAGGACGGTGAAGAAGGGGAGGAGGAAGAGGAAGCCGGGGCGGCGGCCTTGGAGGCCGGCTTTCCATGGGCCTTGGCGGGGGCCCTGCTCCCTTGTGGGGCCTGGGCCCCGGCGCCCAGGGAGGTCCCCCGCCCAGGAAGGGGATGTTCCTCCCGGCGGGAAAGGGCCTGGAAATGGACCCCCTCGCCGGGAAAGGAGGGCTCCCCCACGATCCTCACGAACCGGCCCGTCTCCTGTTCGAGCTGGTGGAGGGCCCCCCTCTTCTGGTTCAGGAGGTAGTCCGCCACGTCCGGATGGACCGTGACCTCCACACCGTCCACGTTCTTTCTCCGGAGAGTGGCGCGAAGCCTGCGGAGCACGGCCAGCCCCTGGCTCGAGGAGGAACGGACCATCCCGGTCCCCCTGCAAGTGGGACACTGGGAGAAGAGCATCCTCTTCAACCCGGGCCCCACTCTCTGCCGGGTCATCTCCAGCATGCCGAACTGGGAGATCTTGCCCACCTTGATCCGCGCCCGGTCGCCCTTGAGGCATTCCCGGAGATGCTTTTCCACCGCCTTGCGGTGCTTCTCCTCCATCATGTCGATGAAGTCGATCACGAGCATCCCCCCCAGGTCCCTGAGCCGGATCTGGCGCACGATCTCCGGGACGGCCTCCATGTTGGTCAGGTAGGCCGTCTCCTCCAGGTCGGATTCGGTCTTGAACTTCCCGGAATTGACGTCGATGGCGACCAGGGCCTCGGTCTGCTCGATGACGATGCTGATCCCGCTCTTCAGCTCGATCCGGTTGTCGAAGAGGGTCTCGATCTCGGCCTCCACCCCGAAATGGTGGAAGATGGGTTCCCCCCCCTTGTAGTGGACGATCCGGTTCCGGTACCTGGGCATGAGCTTGTCCAGGAATTCGAGGATCCGGTTATACGCGTCTTCCGAATCCACCACCACTTCCTGGATGTCGGGGGTGAAGATGTCCCGCATGGTCTTGATGGCCAGGTCGGACTCCTCGTAGAGGGGCGCCGGGGCGGGCGTGGACTTGAGCCTCTTCATGAGAAGGCTCCAGAGTTTCTTGAGATAGTCCAGGTCCTTCAGGAGTTCCTTCTTGGTCCGGTTGATGCCCGCGGTCCTCACGATGAACCCGATCCCGGCGGCCCCCTTGGCCAGTTCCTGGGCCAGCTTCTTGAGCCTCCCCCGCTCCTTCTCGTCGGCGATCTTGCGGGAGACCCCGCATTTTCCCAGGCTGGGCATGAAGACAAGGTAACGCCCGGGCACGGAGATATAAGTGGTCAGGGTGGAACCCTTGGCTCCGATTCCGTCCTTGGTGATCTGGACAACCACTTCCTGCCCCTTCCGGAGGAGTTCGTTGATGGGAAGCTTGGTCCTGCCCTTGGCCTTTCCTTCTTCGACCTGTTCCTCGCCGGGCCCCTTCTTTTCCAGGGGACCCGCCTCGTCGATCTCCCCGGAATAACCCGCCCTGGCGGATTCGACCCTTCCCGTGACGATGTCCTCGAGGGTCACGTTGGGGTCGGCGTAGGCCGGGAGCACGTCCGAGGCGTGAAGAAAGCCGTTCCGGCTCCCCCCGTAGTCCACGAAGGCCGCCCCGATGGAGGGCTCGATATTCACGACCTTTCCCTTGTAGACATTCCCCAGGTGCACCTCACGGCTGGGATTGTCGATGTGGATCTCCTGGAGAAGGCCGTTCTCCACCACCGCGATCCGGCGTTCCTCCGGATCCGCTTCGTTGATCAGGATTTTTCTCGACATGGAATTCCTTCGTATCTTGTTCCGGCCGCCCGGAGGAAAAGGGCAGCTTCACGATCTTCTTCGGAGGGCCGAGCCCCAAGGCCCGGACCAGGAGATCGGGCCCCAGATGCCTGCCCCCCACCGGAGCCACGCGGACCAGGAG
>JALUZX010000336.1 GCA_027011425.1 Planctomycetota bacterium | reverse complement strand
CCCTCCCGTCCATCGCACGGTTGGTCGTATGAACCTCCCTGCTGACCAGGGCGGGCCTGGAAAGCATGGTCCTTCCGAAGACCCCGATGGACCCCTTCAGGTAGGACTGGACCTGGCGGACCCGGACGGGCTCCATGGTGGAGAAGGTGAGGAGAAGGACGAAAAAGGTGGTCAGGAGCGAGGTGAGATCCGTGAAGGTCACCACCCATGCGGGGGCGCCGACTTCCTTGATCTCCGGTTGTTTTCCCACCTGTCCTCTCCCTTGGTTCCGGTCCGGGGCGCCCGGGACCAAACGCTTTCCCCGTCTACTTCGCCGTCTCCATCAGGGCCCTCTCCTTGGGAGGCACGAAAGAACGGAGCTTTTCCTTCACCAAGGCCGGTTTGTCCCCAGCCTGGATGGAGAGGATCCCCTCGATCATGAGTTCCCGGAGCGAGGCCTCCTGCTTGGCCCGGGCATCGAGCTTGTTCGCCAGGGGAAGGAAGATGGTGTTGGCCATGACCGCTCCGTAGAAGGTCGTCAAGAGGGCCACGGCCATGCCTTTGCCGATCCCCGAAGGATCCTTCAGGTTGTTCAGCATCTGGACCAGGCCGATCAGGGTCCCGATCATCCCGAAGGCCGGAGCGAAGGCCCCCAGGGCGTCCAGGATCTCCTTTCCCTGGGCGTGGCGGGCGGAAAGAGAATCGATTTCGATCTCCATGATGTCCCGCACCGTCTCCGCCGGAAACCCGTCGATCACCAGGCGAAGGCCCTTCACCATGAATGGGTCCTCAAGGGCCTCCAGCTTTTCTTCCAGCGCGAGGAGGCCTTCCCGGCGGGCCAGGTTTGCGAACTGAACGACCCGGTCGATCTCCTCGGGGACGGAAGGAAGGGGATACTTGAAGGTCTTCATCACGATGTTGAGAAGACTCTTCACCCTCTCCATCGGAAACGAGAGGAAGACCGTCGCCGCCGTTCCCCCAAAAACGAGAATGACCGAGGGGATGTCAACGAACACCCCCAGGTCGCCGCCCATCACCAGGGCCCACCCGATGACTCCGTAGCAGAGGACGAAGCCTACGACCGTGGCGAGGTCCATTCCCCTTTTCCCCCTGGGCCCCCCATTCCGGCGGGGCCCCTCCCGTTGGATGCTTCCCCGGACGTTTCCCCGCGCCCGGGGCGGGCTCCGGTCCGTCCGGACCCCGGGAAGCTACTTGCTCCCTTCCTCCCTGTATCGGGTCATCAGGTCGAAAAGCCTTTGGGCCGTTTCCCCCTGGAGCCGGCCGAGAATTCGGGCCGCCGAGGAAGGGTCCATGGCAACGAGGACTTTGACGATCTTCTTTTCCCCCTCGGGCATCCAGCTTCCCAGGGTCCGGGCCGCGTCGTCGGGCTTCATCTCCGCCACCATGTCGGCCAGGCGCTTGATGTTCTTCTTCTCCCCCTGCTTCAGGATCACCTGGCCGGCGGCCAGCTTCCTGGCGGCCAGGTCCAGGCCTTTCCTCTTGGCGTCCAGCCGGGCCATGAGTTTTCTCAGGGAGGCCTTCCGGTCCTCCACGTCCCTTTCACGGATCCGGAGACCTTCCTCCCTCCCTGCAAGCATCTCCTCCCGCCGGCGAAGCTCCTTCTCCTTGAGTTCCAGCCGCGAGGCGAGTTCGTCCAGTTCTCTCCGGTTGATCGAGGCCGGAAGGGCGTAGACGTCGGGGAGAGCCGCCCCGGCGGTCCGGACCTTCTCCATCTCTTCCTGGATCTTCTCGGCCGCTTTCTGAGCCTCGTCTTCTTTCTTCTCCGGGACCCCGGGTTTCTGCGCCTTCGTATCGACCTGCTTCCCTGGAGGGTAGAGATTCTCCAAGGGTGTGCCCTTCACCCCCTCCGGGTTGAGCCGTCCCTGCATATTGAGCACGGCCAGGATGGTGCCGACGAAGAGCACGAGAGCGCCCATGGTGATGCCCATGGACATGAGGAGACTCTTGATCATGGTTCCTCAAACCTCCCGGCCAGGAAACGGAGCCTTCCGATCTCGTCCAGTTCCCTGGCTTCTTCCTTCCAGGTCTTCTCCTGCCAGGCCCGGTAGGCCCTCTCTCTCAGGAGTTCCAGGGACCGGGCCTCCTTCTTGGCCTCCCGCCATCCTTGGCGGGCCGCCTCGAGTTCCCTTTCCGCCGCGGCCGCCTCCTCCCGGGCCCTTTCCAGGAAAGCCCGGGCGTAGGAAAGAAGAGCCCCCTGGAGGGGAAGGGCCCCGATCCTCCCTTCGGCGGAAAGGCGTACCTCTTCCTCCTCCAGGAGAGCGCAGGCCCTTTCCGATTCCCGCAGGCGCGCCTGGGCGGCGTTCACGGCCGAAAGGGCCCTTCCCAGCTCCAGCCGGGCCGCCTTCTCGGCCCTCTTCTTGAGGCCCAGGACCCTTTCCAAGCGAAACCTGAATCTCTTCAACCTCCAGGCCCTCCCATCCGGCCCTCACGACAGGGAACAACACCCCCTTGTCATCGGCATTTCAGGGCCCTCCCGTGGAGAAGGAATCCCCCGAGGCCAACCGCACCATCACGTCCCTGGTCTCCTGGAAAGAGCGCTTCTCCGTCACACCCTGCCTGAGAAGGGCGTGGACCGCGTCGATTCTCTCCAGGGCCCTGTCGAGCCCCGGGTCGGACCCGGCCTTGTAGGCCCCCACCTGGACCAGGTCGCGGTTCTCCTCGTAGAGGGCGAGAACCTCGCGTAGGTTCCGGGCCGCCTCGAGATGTTGGGCGTCCACCACCCGGTCCATGGTCCGGCTTACGGACCGCAGCACGTCCACCGCCGGGTACCGGCCCAGGGAGGCGATCTCCCGGGAGAGCACGATGTGCCCGTCCAGGAGGGAACGCATCGTATCGGCCACGGGCTCGTTCATGTCGTCCCCTTCCACCAGCACGGTGATGAGCCCCGTGATGGATCCCCTCCGGGCGGTTCCCATCCTTTCCACCAGTCTAGGAAGCTGGGCGAAAAGGGAGGGCGGATATCCCCGCATGGTTGGAGGTTCTCCCACGGCAAGGCCGATCTCCCGGGCGGAGAAGGCGAAACGGGTCACCGAATCCATGATCAGGAGGACGTCCTTTCCCTGCTCCCGGAAATATTCGGCCAGGGTTACCCCCGTGAGAGGAGCCTTGAACCGGAGAAGAGGAGGTGCGTCGGAAGTGGCCACCACGACCACCGAGCGGGCCAGCCCGTCCGGGCCGAGAACCTCCTCCAGGAAGGCCCGCACCTCCCGGCCCCGTTCCCCCACCAGGACGATCACGTTCACGTCGGCCTCGGCCTCGCGGGAAACCATCCCGAGCAAGGTGCTCTTTCCCACGCCGGAGCCGGCGAAGATGCCCATCCGCTGGCCCCGGCCCAGGGTCAGGAACCCGTCGATGCTGGAAACCCCCGTAGCCATGGGCTGGTCGATGGGCGCCCTCTCCAGCGCGGGGGGCGCGGCCCGGTAGACTGGGGCGTCCTTCCCCGGAGGAAGGGGCCTTCCATCGAGGGGTCTCCCCAGGCCGTCCACGACCCGGCCCAGGAGACCTTCGCCCACCCGGACCTGGAGGGGATGGGAAAGCCCCACCACCTTGGCCCCGGGCCCGATTCCGCCAACCTCTCCCAGGGGCATGAGGAGGGAACGCCCCTCCCGGAAACCCACCACCTCCGCCAGGATGTGCTCCTCCAGGCCCAGGACGCGGCAGACCTCCCCGATGGAGGCCTCCAGCCCCGTGGCGGTGAGGGTCACGCCCGTGACGGAGACCACCTTGCCTTCGGCCTTGCCGGGCCGAAGGGAGGAGATCCGGTCATCCAGCCTGTCCAGGCGAAGCTTCATCGTGGAGAAGTTCCTCCCTCACGGCATCCGATACGGTCTTGAGGAATTCTTCGGGGTCGAAGGTGAGCCGCCCTTCCTCCGTAGTGATCCTGCAGCTTCCCCTGGGGAGGTCTCCCGATGCCTCGAACCGGACATCCGGGTCCATGGCGGCCCCGCCCCCGGTGGAAAGACGTTCTACCAGGGAGGAAAGATCGGCCGGGTTTACGGCCACGGTGATTCCTCCCCCCGTGGATGCGTTCCGGGCTCTTTCCAGGAGGTGGGCGACCAGGGGAGAGAGATCGTAGTCCCCCCTGTCCAGGGCGGCGTGGAGGACCCTCTCGGCCACCTTCAACGCCAGCTCCACCAGGAAAGGACGCCACTCCTCCAGCCTTCGGGCCACATCTTCCCTGAGGGAAGCCAGGGCACCCCGGACTTCCTCCAGAACCTGCCGGGCGAACCGCCGGTCCTCTTCGGCCAGGCGCGCCAGCTCCTCCCTCCTGTGCCGGTCCCTGAGGTAGGCATGGATCTCTTCCTGGGTGAGACCCGTGGAAGAGCCCGCAAGCCGCACCGCCGAGGGGGGCCTGGAAAAGCGGACCTTTTCAGACCATCTGGACGGCGCCGCCACGGTTCACCTTGATCTCCCCGGTTTCCATCATCTGGCGCACCACCCCCAGGATCTCCTTCTGGGCGTCCAGGACCTCCGAGAGGGGGACGGGGCCCAGGGAATCCCGCTCCTCCAGGACCATCTCCCGCGCCCGCTTGGATAGGTTGTTGAATATGTTCGTCTCCGTCTTGGGGTCGCAGGCCTTGAGGGCGTATGCGAGAACCCGGGTATCCACCCCACCGAGCAGTTTCTGCATGGATCTCTTGTCCAGGTCCCCCAGATCGTCGAAGGTGAACATCTCTTCCCGGATCTTGTCCGCCACTTCCCGGTCCTTCTCCGCCACGACGGAGAGAATCTCTTTCTCCACGGCCCCTTCCATGTTGTTCAGGATCTGGGCCGCCGCCTTCACCCAGGCGTCCGGATCCTTGTTCCCCAAGGAACCCGGCACCCCCAGGGACTTCACCTTGGTCTGGAGCACCTTGATGACTCTCTGGAGAACTTCCGGCGGGGTCCGGTCCAGGGTGGCGATCCGCGCCACCAGGTCCGGCCGGGCCTCCTCGGGAAAGAGGGACAACACCTCTCCCGCCTTCGCCGGGTCCAGGTGGGCCAGAAAGACCGCCACGATCTGGGGGTGTTCCCCTTCCAGGATGCGCAACAGGTCCTGGGCGGACATGGATTCGAACCGGGCGAAAGGCCACCGCGAGAGGGTCTCCCTTTCCACCATCTCCACCACTTCCCTGGAGCGGTCGGGTCCGAAGGCGTGGGCCAGGACCTCCTTCATGGCAGGACCCACGTCTCCCAGTGCCAGGCCGCCCTTGCGGAGGCGGCCCACAGTTTCCCTGAGGATCTCGTTCACCGTGGAGTCGTCCAGGGCGATCTCCTCCAGGTCCTTCATGGCGTGGGTCACGGCGTGCACGTCCTCTTCCCGCATGGTGCGGAGGATCTTCCCCGAAAGCTCCCGGTCCAGGGAGAGGAGGAGGCAGGCGACTTTCTGGCAGGAAGTCAATTCCATCTCATTTCTCCTGGAGCCACCCCACCAGGAGCCGCCCCACGGCTCCCGGGTCTTCGGCGACGGTCCTCTCGATCTCCCTCCTCAGGCGCTTCCGTTCCTGGACGGGGTCGATCCTGGATTTCTCCTCCTTGCTCCCCGTGGAGGTCACGGGTTCAAGGAGGGGCTTGCGGGAACTCCGGAGGAGGCCCCTGAGAAAGAGGAGCACCACCAATGCCCCAAGGACCTGCGCGCCGTAACCGATCATCCTTCCCAGGGGGAGTCCGCCCGTGGCGACCTCTTCCACCACCGGCCTGGCGAAAGGTATGGTTTCCACCGTAACCTGGTCGCCCCTTTTCTCGTCGAACCCCACGGCCGTCTTCACGAGCTGTGTGATCTTGGCCACCTGTTCCCGGAGAGCCTTCGCGACCCGTGCGGGGTCGGGGGCCGCCTTCTTGTCCTTGGCGCCCGCCGAGAGGGAATCCAGGACCATCTTCTTCAGGTAATCCGAATCCACCTGCACGCTCGTGGTCATCCTGGTGATCTTCCCGCCCGGGTCCCGGATCACCTGGGTGGTCTTCTTGTAGTCGTATTCCCTCTCCTTCTCTTCCTGGCTCTTGGAGGGGCCCGCCGCCTTGGCGAAGCTCCCCGGCCCCGAACCGCTCCCGAGGGCAGCGTTTCCCACGCCGGGAGCCCCTCCGGCGGCGCCGCCCGTGGTGGTGGATGTCTCCGTCGAAGACCGCTCGTGAAGGACCACCTTGGAATCGGGGTCCTTCTCCTCGACCTTCTCCTCCATGGCCTTCATGTCCACGTCCAGGTGGACCATGACCGCCGAGTGTCCCGGGCCCAGGGCGCGCTCCAGGAAGGTCTGGGCCCTTTTTTCCAGGTATTCCGTGAGGGACTTTACCTTCTCCATGCCCGAGGCAAGGCCCCCCTCTCCGTTTTCAGATGTGGTATAGAGCCTCCCCGTCCGGGCGTCCACGACGCGGACGTTCTTGGGTTCCAGGCGCTCGATGGCCCCCGAGACAAGGTTTACGATCGCTGGAATGTAGGGCCCAAGGGAGACCCCCGGCCGGGTCCTTACCGTGACGGACGCCTTGACCCGGGAATTCTCGGCGTCCTCCTCGAAGAGGGCCTTCTTGGGAACCACCGCCGTCACCCGGGCGCTCTCCACGCCCTCGATGGTTTCGATGGAATCGGCAATCACCTGGCACCGGGCCTGGAGTTCCTTTTGCCGGAAGAGGAACCGGGGAGCGGTGATTGAGACTCTGTCCAGCAAGTCCCAGCCCTGGCCGTTTCTTCCCACCCCCTTCATGGCCAATTCCATGCGGATGGAAGAAAGGGAGGTCCTGGGAACCATGATTGTGTCCCCCCGGACCTTCCATTCCACCCCCTTCTCCGAGAGGACATCCTGGACCTTCTTCAGGTCTTCGCCCGTGAGGCCCGCCGCCAGGGGGACCATGTCGGTCCTGCTCCCATACCAGACGACCCCGCCGAGGAGGGCCATCACCCCGATGAAGACGGCCAGGACCACGATCCGCTGCCCGGGGGAAATCTGTTTCCATATCCCCTTGAATTGTCCCAGGATCTGCGCCAGGGTTTCAGGCATTCAATTCACCTTGGTTTCAAACGTTGAGCCGGGTCAATTCCTGGTAGGCCTCCACGACCTTCCTGCGGACGGCGAGGAGGAAACGAAAGGAGAGTTCGGCCTTCTTGAGGGCCAGGGCCACGCTATGGATGTCCTGGACCTTCCCCGCGGCGAATCCCACGACGGCCGCGTCCGCATCCTTCTGGAGGGAGTCCACCTCCTTGAGGGCGTCCTCCAGCTTTCCCAGGAACCCCTCGGCCTTCCCGGTTCCCGGCGCGCCCTCGTCCCGGAGCGAAAGCCGGGGATGGGGTTTGTCGAGCCTGGGAATTTCGAATTCGGGAAAGTCCACGATCCTTACCTCATGAGTTCGATGGACCGGCGGGCCAGGTTTTCCCAGGTTCGGAAAGTCGCCACGTTGGCCTCGTAGGACCTCCGGGCGATGACGAGGTCCAGCATTTCGTAGACGAGGTTCACGTTGGAGCGGGTCACGTAACCGTCCTTGTCCGCGTCCGGGTGGCTGGGATCGAAGACCCGCACGAATTCGCCGCGCCTGTCCTCCACGGGCCCTTCCACCTCCACGCCATCGGGCCTTCCGTCCATGGCCCGTTCCAGGGCCTCTTTGAAGATCACGGTCTTGCGGACGTATGGGCCGCCTTTCAAGGTCCGGGTCACGTTCGCCATGGCGATGTTCTGGGTGATCACCGACATGTGCCGCCGTTCGGCCGCCAACCCGGAGGCCGCGATATCCAGGCCGCCCATCATTCCTTGGAGACTCATGTTCCTACCTCTCCTGCAAGGCTTCCCGGTACAGGGAGAACCGCCAGCGCAAGGCCTGGCTCACTACCTGGAAGAGAATTTCGTTCTTCGCGTTCAAAGCGATCTCGTCCTCCAGAACCACGTTGTTCCCGTCGGGTTTGACCGTACCCCCCGGAGGTTCGTAGACCTGGGGCCGGACGGAGAAGAGTCGGCCCCCCCCGCCCCTCTCGGCCGCCCGGGCGAGGAATTCCTCGAAACGGACGTCTTTGCGCCGGTAACCGGGGGTGTTCTGGTTGGCCACGTTGTGGGCGATGATCCGGGCGCGCAGTGCGCTCGCGTCCAGGAACCGACCGAACAAGTCGAACCCTGAGTAGAGGTCCAGCATGACTTGATCCCTTTGCCGCCTGCGGGAGCCTCACCCGGGTGATGGATTCCATCCGGGCCAAGCCTCCTTGCCACCGAAGCTATCGGCCCGGTGGGAACGGGACTTGAGCCGGGCTCAGGCCTCGATGCCGGAGGGGGAGAGGGCCTGGTAGAGCTGGAGGGCAGCCAGAAGCCCGGGGGAACCATGGGGCGCCTGGGTCAAGGGCATGTGAAAGGCCCGGAGTCCCGAAAGACCCCGCCGGAGCCAGGCTTCCCCCTTTCCCGCGCGAAAGAGGCGGAAGTCGTTGGAGCAGGCAGAGGCGTTCCCCGAGGGCAAAGCACCGTCGAAGAAGGGTTTGTGCCTGTAGAGGGGTTCGGGCCGGTCCCGTCCCACGAAAAAGCATCCTCCCCCCCGGGGATCGCCGAAGAGGGCCTCCCCGCATAGAGCGATTTCCTCGGCCCGGTCCAGGAATTCCTCTTCTCCCGTGGCCCCATGAAGGTCCAGGAGTCCCTGGACGAGGAAGGCGTAATCGGGAAGGAACCCGGGAACCCAGGATTCTCCCTCCCTGTGGAGATGAAAGAGCCTCCCGCCGGGTCCCCGGACTTTCTCGAGGAGAAAGGCGGCCGTTTCCTCCGCCCGGTCCACGAAATCCGCCCGGCCGAAGGTCCTGCCCCCCAGGGCGAGGGCCGAGAGGGCCAGTCCGTTCCAGTCCGTCAGGATCTTGTCGTCCAGGAAGGGAGGGTTCCTTCTCTCCCGGGCCGCCCGCAAAGCCTCGATCGAGAGGGCCAGCCTTCTGCGGGTCTTCTCCAAGGGTGCCCCGGTCTTCCGGGCCAGGGCTTCGGGGAATTCCCGCATGCAAAGGACCCATTTCTCCCCTCCAGGGGGCAGGGGAAAGGCCGAAAGGAAGAAAGAGCCCTCTTGCGGGCCCAGGACATCCAAGACCTCTTTTCGGGACCACCTGTAGAAGAGCCCCTCTTCCTCCCCGCTCTCCGCATCCTGGGAGGAATAGAAACCGCCCCCAGGGGCGCCAAATTCTCGCACCATGGATTCCAGGGCGAGGAGTGCGGTTTCTTTGAAGGTCTCCTCGCCGGTGACCTGGTAGGCCCGGGAATAGATCCGGGCTCCCAGGGCCTGGTCGTAGAGCATCTTCTCGAAGTGTGGTACCTCCCAGGTCCGGTCCACGGAATACCGGTGGAAGCCGCCTCCCAAGTGGTCGAAGATGCCCCCGGCCCGCATCCCATGAAGGGTCAGGACCACCATCTCCAGGGCCCCCGTCTCACCGGTGGACTGGTAATAGTCGAGAAGGAAGTCCAGGGTGGGGATCATGGGAAACTTGGGACCCGGGCCGAAACCGCCGAATTCTTCATCGAAATTCCTTCGAAGGAGAAGATAGGCCCGGCCCAGGATCTCGGGACAGGGCTTGGGCCCGGCAGGAAAGGTGGCGCCCTCCCGGAGGGCATCCACGATTCTCCGGGCTCCCCTTTCCAGGGCCATCCGGTCCCTTTCCCAGGAGAGTTTCAATGCCTCGGCCGTCTCAAGGAGGCCGGGAGCCCCGGGGCGCCCCCTTTT
>JALUZX010000335.1 GCA_027011425.1 Planctomycetota bacterium | reverse complement strand
CCCCTCCAGAAAGGAGAGCACTTCCTGGGCCGCCCCCTCCTTGCAAAAAACGCCGTGCTCTTCTGCACCGAAGACGCCCTCTACCGGGCCGACACGAGGAGGGACCTCTACCTGGAACTGGAATACGAGCCTCCCCGGGGATCTCCCGCCCTCATGGGGTCCCTTCTCCCCTGGAAAGGAGGCCTCCTCTCCCTGGGGCCCCAGGCGATCGGATTCTGGCGGTGAGAAAAAGAGGGAAGATCCCGGCCCCCGGCTTCGCCCTCCTTCTCCTTCTTTTCTTCCAGCCTCCCTTCCTCCCGGCCCAGGCGCCGCCCGGGCGGACCCGAACCGGGGAGACCGGGGCCCGCTTCCCCCTGGCCTATACCCCCCGCTGGCAAAGCCTGGGACCCGCCAACATGAGCGGGCGGATCACGGGCATCGCCGTGAACCCCAAAAGACCCGCCACATGGTACGTGGCCACCGCCTCGGGGGGGCTCTTCAAGACCACCGACGCCGGGACCACCTGGACGCCCGTATTCGACCGGGCTACCACGGTCTCCCTGGGAGCCGTAGCCCTGGCGCCCTCCGACCCCAAGGTCGTCTGGGTCGGGACGGGCGAGGCCAACGCCCGCAACTCCGTCTCCTGGGGGGACGGGGTCTACGTCTCCCGGGACGGGGGCAGGACCTGGACCCACGCGGGCCTGGCAAAAACCTTCCAGATCGGCAGGATCGCCGTGGACCCCAAGGACCCGGACACGGTCTACGCGGCGGCCTGCGGAAAGCTCTGGGGAACCAACCCGGAACGGGGGGTCTTCCGCACGCGGGACGGCGGAAAGACCTGGAAGAAGGTCCTCTGGGTGGACGAGAAGACGGGAGCCGTGGACGTGCTCATCGACCCGGAAAACTCCAAAAGGATCCTGGCCGCCACATGGGACCGGCGGCGGGACGGATTCGACACCAACGATCCGCCCCGCCGTTTCGGCAAAGGGGCCGGGATCTGGCGTTCCGACGACGGGGGGGACCACTGGAAGAGGCTCCAGAAAGGTCTCCCCACGGTCCGGATGGGAAGGATCGGCCTCACCCTTCACCCGGGCAAGAAACCCGTCCTCTACGCCCTGATCGCCACGGAACGTCTGGGCTGGCCCGACGGGGAGACGCCTCCCGGGACGGGCAGGGGAGAGAACAAGAAGAAGGGATTCGGGGCCTATCTCGGCGGCCAGGTGGAGAACGTCCAGGACAAGCAGGGCCCCCGGGGGTTCCAGACAGGCGGGGTCTACCGCTCCGGCGACTGGGGGGAGACCTGGCGGAGGGTGAATTCCCTGAACCCCAGGCCCTACTACTTCGGCCGGATCCGGGTGGATCCCTCCGATCCGGAGAGGGTCTATGTCCTGGGCGCGGTCTACTTCGTCTCCCGTGACGGCGGCAAGACGTTCAAGCGGGCCAAGGGAAGCCTCCACGCCGATTTCCACGACATCTGGATCGACCCCTCGGATCCGGAACACCTGCTCATGGGTTGCGACGGCGGCGTCTTCGAAAGCCGCAACCGGGGCAAGACGTGGCGATTCTTCGACAACCTGCCCTGCGCCCAGTACTACCACGTGGATGTTGATGACAGGGAGCCGTATTACATCTACGGCGGCCTCCAGGACAACGGCACCTGGGGCTTCCCGAGCCGCACCAGGCTGGGAGACGGCATCGTCTGGGGGGACGTCTTCAATCTGGGCTGGGGGGACGGATTCGTGGCCCACCCTCACCCCAAGGATCCCGATCTGCTCTTCTTCGAGAGCCAATTCGGCGGAATCGGCTGGAGGAATCTCCGCACCGGCCGGGGGGGATGGGTGAAAAAACCCAAGCCCCCGGCGGGAAAGAAACTCCTCTTCAACTGGGACACCCCTTTCCAGCTCGATCCCTTCAATCCGGACATCCTCTGGATGGCGGGAAACTACGTGATCCACGTAAGCGGAGGATGGAAAAAGGCCGGGATCATGAGCCCGCCCCTTGGGAAGACCGGGAGAGGAACGGCCACCGTCCTTGTCCATTCCTCCAAGTCCCGGGGGCTTCTCTACGCCGGGACCGACGACGGAGCCCTATGGATCAGCCGCGACAGCGGGAGGAAGTGGAAGAGCCTGGACCAGAACGTCCACGGCCTTCCGGGGCCCCTCTACGTGAGCGGCATCGAGCCTTCCCGCTTCTCTTCCGGCCGGGTCTACCTCTCCTTCGACGGGCACCGGTCGGACGACCTGGGCGTCTACATCTTCTCCAGCGAAAACTTCGGGAGAAGGTGGAAGCGGATCGGCGCGGGCATCGGGAGGGGCCCGGTCCACGAGGTGCGGGAGGATCCCTTCAACGCCGACCTTCTCTACGCGGGGACGGAGTTCGGGATCTTCGCCTCCCTGGACCGGGGAAAGAGCTGGTTTTCCCTGAAAGGGAACCTCCCCACCGTGGCCGTCCGGGACATGGTTGTACAGAAAGAAGAGAAGGACCTTGTGATCGCCACCCACGGCCGGGGGGTGTGGCGGTTGGACGTATCGGGCCTCGAAGCCTGCGCCCGGAGGATGACCCGCAGGGAAGCGGTGCTTTTCAAGCCTAAGGTGGTGACCCTCTGGGTGAACCAGATGGTCCGCATGCGCCAGGGAGACCAGGTCTACCGGGTCCCCAACCCGCCGCCGGCGGCCTCCATCTACTACTGGTTCAAGGAACGGCCCAAGGAATCCCCCCACCTGCAGATCCTGAAGGGCAAGGACAAAGTGTTGCGGGCCCTGAAGGCCACGGCCCTTCCCGGCCTCAACCGGGTGGAATGGGACCTGAGAGAGGAAGGCAAGAAGGGGAAAAAAGGGAAGAAGAGGCCAGGCCCCCTGGTGAAGCCCGGTTCCTACACCATCCGCCTGACCCTGGGAAAGGCCGCTTTCCACCAGGTCCTCCAGGTCCGCCCCGACCCGATGGTCAAGAAAAACCGGAAGAAACGGGGCCCCTGAAAAAAGGCGTTACCCCCGCTTCCCGCTCGCCGGATAGACTTCCAGCTCCGTGAGAAACATGTAATTCGGATCGTACCGCTTCCGCTTCCGATAGTGCCCGGTGAAGATCACCCGCACGAACCTGGCCTTCACCGGCGCGAAAGGAAGGACCGCTTTTTCCGCCCTCCCGAAAGGAAAGACCCGGGAGGCCGCCACGGTGAACTTCCCGCCCTCCCGGCTCAAGGCGATCTTCACCCCCCGGGTGGACCCGAAGGGAGGCGTTCCGATCCGGACCGCCCCAAGGCGGTAGACCTTTCCCAGGTCCAGGGTGACGCTCTTGGGAAACCTGGGGGACTTCCCCGTGGCGAAACAATGCTTGCTGTCGGGAAGCCAGGACCCGTCGGTCAAAGCCCCCGTCCCGCCGAATTTGTAGATGTTGGGATCACTGGACCGGTAGGGCCTTCCCCAGGCCAGGTTGGGCCCGGGAGGAATCCGGTAGGCCTCCCGGTCGCTCCGGAAAGGCAAGGCCGGGAGCCCCTCCCTGGAAGCCAGGTTGGGGAAGGCCGTCTGGTTCCAGGCGAAACGCACGAACTTGGGGGAAGGCGCCTTCTCGTTCCAGACCAGGACCGAATCCTTGCCCGAGATCTCCGCCCGGGCCTTCACGAAGGCCCGGTCCGGTCCGGCCACTTCGAACCAGTTCAGAGGTTTTCCGTCCCGGGAAACCAGCCCGCCGCCGCAATGTTCGAAGAAAACCCGTGCCTTGCCGCCTTCCAAGGACAGGGACTTGAAGGAGGGACAGCGATGGACCAGGTCCGCCCGGCCGTAGGTCTCCGCCAGGGCCCAGAGAGCCAGACGCCGACCCACTTCCTGCTTGTTCTTGGGGTGGATGTCCCGGACGTTGCCGAGATCCATGGTCCCCGCCATTCCGGTGTTCGGGATGGCCTGGGCCGCCTCCTGGGCCTCCCAGAGTTCGGGGAGATCGAAGGGGGTCAGGGCTCCCCCGTAGCAGTGAGGGGCGATCTGGACGAAGTAGAAAGGAAAGGCCCCCTCGCCCCAGAGCCTGCGCCATCCCCTCACCAGGGCCTGCATTTTCTTGAAGTAGAGCATTCCGTCGCCGTTGTTCGCCTCCCCCTGGTACCAGATCGCGCCGCGCGCGGCGAAAGGCACAAGGGGATGGATCATGGCGTTGTAAAGGCCCGTGATTCCACTCCGTCCCTGGGGAAGGATCTCCGGGGCCCGGGGGGGCGGGGGAACGCCCTCTCCCGCCTGGAGGGCCTTCCTGGCGGCGGAGAGCCAGAACGCGATCTTGTCCAGGTAGGCCGCGTATTCCTTCCTGTAGGCCTTGGTGCCCGGCGTGCGCGCCCAGACCATGGCGGCCGGGCCCCGCAGGTTGGGGACCAGGGAAAACCCTTCCGGAGGAATCCAGGCCTCGATCCTGGACCCGCCCCAGCAGGCCTGGATCAACCCCACGGGAACGCCCAGTTCCTTGTGGAGTTTCCTCCCGAAGAAGTAGGCGCAGGCCGAGAACCCTCTCCATCCCCCCTGGGAGAGGGTCTCGGGGGAACAGACCTTCCAGGAGGCGTCCACGTCCCTTTCTGGGTTGGGGGATGATTTCCGGGGCACCATGAAGAGCCGGATCCCCGGATACCGGGCATTCCGGATCTCCTCCTCCGCATTGTTCACCAGCCCGATCCCCATCTCCATATTCGACTGGCCCGAACAGACCCAGACCTCCCCCACCAATACATCAGGAATATAGATCCCTTCGTTCTCTCCCTGCACCTCCAGGACGAGAGGGTTTCCAGGTTTCCGGGCGGGAAGGACGACCTTCCAACAGCCCCTTGCGTCGGCCCGCGTGGAGGCATGGTCCCCTCCCAGGGAGACCCGCACCTTCTCGCCGGGGGAAGCCCATCCCCACACGGGAAGGGGAACCCCTTGCTGGAAGACCATGTGGCCCCCGAAGAGACCGGGAAGTTTCAATTCCGCCCGAAGCCCGCGAAATCCCCCGGAAAGAAAGATGGCGGAGAAAAAAAGAAAGAAAAAGGTAAGGCGCGGGAAAGGATTCTTGGACATACCTCACTCCTTGGGAAACCGCGAGCCGGAGACAGTCCCGAAAAAAGACAGCTCCCCGGCGCCGGGATGCATGGGACCAGGCAAACTACTCCCGCCTCCCCCCCTCGTCCACCTTGTCTTCACCCCGGGAGGGAAGCTAAAATCATCCTTTCTTTCCGAGGGGCGATTCCCAGTCCCTCACCCTTTCTATTCATTGAACCCTTTCTTTTCTTTTTCCCTCATCCCCGGAGGTCTCCATGAAACGACGCCTTCTCTTCCTTTCCCTTTTCCTTTTCGCCGGGACCGCTCCGGCCTCGCCTCCCGGAAAGGCGGCGGGTCCCGAAACCAGGTTGGAGCGCTGGACGGTCTTGTTCAAGGACAGGAGCTTCGACCTCTCGGCCTACCGGAGGGCCCGGTATTCCGGGGCTTCAGCGGCGGAAGTGGCCGCCATCGTATCGGACCTGGAACGGAAGGCCCGGGAGGACCAGGAGGATTTCACCCGGGCCGTGGAGAAACTCGGCGGGCGGGTCTGGCTCCACCTCTGGCTCATCAACGGCGCCGTCGTGGACCTGCCCCCCGGGGCGATCGAACAGGTCCGCCGCATGAGGAGAGTCCTGGACGTCCAGCCCGACCGGGTCGAGAAGGCCGTCGTCTACAAGTGCACCAACTCCCATAACCACAATTCCGACTACCCCAATCTGGCCTATCCTGTCACCGGAAAGGGAGCGACCCTGGCCGTTGTGGACACCGGCGCCGACGTGAACATGGCAGGCACGGGCAGGCCCCACGCAGTCTTCTTCAAGGACGGAAAACTCGGCGGCGGCCCGGGAATCAAGGGGACCAGGCTGCTTGCCGCCATCGGCGTGGCCTCTTCCACGGACTTCGACGACAAGCACGGCCACGGAACCTGTTGCGCCTCCGTGAGCGCCGGCTGGAAATGGAACAAGAAGTCCAACAGCGACAACGGCCACGCCCCGGAGGCGAACATCGTAGCCTACAAGATCACCAGAGGATCGAGCGGAAGCACATCCTCCAGCATCATCCTCAAGGCCTGGCAGAAGATCGCCTCGGATGCAACCAAGTATGGAATCCTGGCGGCGAACAACTCCTTTACGGGCTCACCCAGGCCCACCGACGCCGTCCAGCAGGCCATCGATTCCCTGTGCCTCAATTCCAACATCCTGGTCTGCGTGGCGGCGGGCAACTACGGCTCCAACACTTCCCGGAGCCAGTCCTGCGCCAACGGCCTTGCCTCCGGCGCCACCAGCATCAACACCAAGGTGGTGACGTCCTTTTCCTGCAAGGGCCCCCTCTCCGGGAGCGGAGGCCGCTTCTATCCCGACCTGTCGGCCTGCGGCCTGAACGTCACCATGGCCTGGAGGGACAACGAGGCGGGAGAGAAAGTCTGGAGCGGAACATCCTTCGCCAGTCCCCAGACGGCAGGATGCGCCTTGCTGGTGCGAAGCGCCAACCCGGCCCTCACCGCCCTGGACACGAAAGCGATCATCCTGAACAACCTGGAGAACATCCGTTTCCAGAACCCCAAGGGGAACCGGAACTGGTTCGGCCTGGGCTTTCTCAGGGACGACCTGGCCGTGGAAGCGGCCCTGGGCAGATCGGGCCACAAGCTCTTCAAGGGAACCCTCACCGCCGCGGCCAAGGAGAGGATCCACTCCTTCCCCGTGATCGCGGGCAGGGCCTACGCCGTCACCCTGGCCTGGCACAGGACCCGGCTCTCCTCCTCCACCTGGTCCAACCTGTCCCTGGAGGTCAGGGACGCCTCGGGAATCCTGGGCTTCTCCGACACCCCGAAAAACCTCTACGAGAAGGTCCTCTTCATCGCCAGGAAGACGGGATCCGTCTCCATCCACGTCAAGGCCGTGAGCCTCGACGCCTCCAGCCTGGCCTACTCCGTGGCGGCCGGCCCCAACAAGGCGGACGTCAAAATACTTGCGTCCGTCTCCTATTACGGGGCAGGTTGTCCAGGCACGGGCAAGAAGATCGTGGTCCTGCCGGCCTCCGCCGCCGACCGGGGGGGCAACAGCTCTTTCTACTACTGGGCCCTCTCCTACAAGCCGAGCCGGTGGCAACAGCTCTTCCTGGGATCCCAGTCCGGCGACTTCGCAGCCGTCTGGGCCGGGTGGAGGGCCGACGACAGGGTCTCCACCACCTACAGGGGAAAGTGGGTGGACCTGGAATTGAAGATGGCCGGGACGAACAAGACCCCAAGCACCATGAGTTCCCGCTTCGCCTTAAACTACTCTTCCAGGCTGCCCGCCGTGAGAGTCTTCAACCGCAGAAAGGTCCACCTCCCCAACATCAAGGGAGGGAAGTTCACGATGGACAAGTTCGACGTGAAGATCGCCTTCGACAGGGTCTTCCACTTCGACAAGACCAAGGCGCCCAACTTCCTCCTCGAATACATCAATTACGGAAATGGGAATTCCAACAGGCTTTACCCCTACCGCCTGGATGCCCAATATTCCAGGCACCCCTACTGGACGGCGTACCTCAGGGCCTACTCGCCCACGGCCACTTCCGGGTATCGGTCGACCGGTTACGGCCCCGTCACAGCCTTCGGGACGCCCGGCGGGATCCCCACAGTCGTCCCCATGATCTCCGCCGGCGAGGGATGGGTCTCCCAGAGACAAACCATACGCCTCCGCCGCGCCAAGGTTTTCGCACCGGCCTTCCTTCTCTGGGGCTTCTCGGACAAGAAATGGAAGACCCTGACCCTGCCCTTCGATCTCACGCCTCTTGGGGCCAAGGGATGCAACCTCCTGTGCTCGGTGGAATTGTCCCTCGGCGCCATGACCGACAAAGAGGGAACCGCCTCCCTCACGTGGAAGATCCCGACAGACCCGGCCTTCGGGGGCATGCTCCTGCATCACCAGTGGTTCGTGCTTGACCCCAAGGCCAACCCGGCGGGCATCGCCGCGACGGGAGCGGTAAAAAGCGTCCTCGGGATGTAGGGATGCCTTGACAGAAGAAAACACGAAAACCGGAGGGGGTCCGAGGGCCCCCTCCGGTGATCCATCTACCCGGGCAGGATCTTTGAGATCGCCTCGGCCAGGCCGGGACGGGTGATCTCCTCCAGGCTGTAGAAGACCCGCACGTTCGGCTTCTTGATCTCCACCACCCTGGACAGGTCGATGGGGGTGGCCACGACGACCACGTCGCAGGGAACGGCCTCCAGGGTGGCCTGGAGGTCCTTGAGCTGCTTCTCTCCGTAGCCCATGGCCGGAACGAGATCCCCGATATGGGGATACTTCCGCAGGGTCTCCTTCATCTCCCCCTGGAAATAGGGCTTGGGGTCGACAATCTCCGCCGCACCGAACTTTTTTGCCGCAATGGTTCCGGCCCCGTAGGTCATCCCCCCGTGGGTCAAGGTGGGGCCGTCCTCCACGACGACCACTCTCTTTCCCCGGACGGCCTCGGGATCGGAAAGCGTGACGGGGGAATTGGCCTCGATGACCAGGGCCGAGGGGTTGTATTCCTTCGCGTTCGCCAGGACCTTTTCCACGTCGGCCGGGTCGGCGGAGTCCACTTTGTTCACCACCAGGACCTTGGCGCGAAGGAAGTTCTCCTTGCCCGGATAATAGAGAAGCTCATGGCCGGGCCTGTGCGGGTCCAGGACGGTGATCCAGAGATCGGGCTTGAAGAAGGGGATGTCGTTGTTCCCGCCGTCCCACAGGACCACGTCCGCCTCCTTCTCGGCCTCCCGAAGGATGGCCTCGTAGTCCACCCCCGCGTAGACCACGTTCCCCCGGGCGATATGGTGTTCGTATTCCTCCATCTCCTCGATGGTGCAGTTCTGGGCCGCCATGTCCTCCACCGAGGCGAACCGCTGGACCCTCTGCTTGACCAGGTCCCCGTAAGGCATGGGGTGGCGCACCACCACGCATGTCAGGCCCTTTTCCTTCAGGATCTCCGAAACCCTTCTCGTGGTCTGACTCTTTCCGCACCCCGTGCGGACGGCGCAAACGGCAATCACGGGTTTTTCGGCGGGAAGCATGGCGTCTTCCACGGGAGCCGTCTCGAAATCCGCCCCGGCATCGCGGGCGATCTTCTCCCTCTCCGCCACGTATTCGTAGGATACATCGCTGTAGGCGAAGATCACCTTGTCCACCTTTTCCCTCCGGATGATTTCGGGAAGCTCTTCCTCGGGAAGGATGGGAATGCCCTTGGGATAGTAAGGCCCCGCCAGGGTGGGAGGGTAGATGCGGCCCTCGATATGGGGAATCTGGGTGGCCGTGAAAGCCACGACCCGGGCGTCCTCCCTCCCGCGGTAGCAGGTGTTGAAGACGTGGAAATCCTTGCCCGCCGCTCCCATGATCACGATTCTTTCGGTCATACCTTCACCTCGGTTGGGAAACACTCCCTCTTTCCAAACCCATTTTTCCGTTCCAGCGCACCGGGAACACTAGGATAATGTTTCCCCGGAGCCAAGGATTGCCTCCTTGGCCGGGACAAACATGCGCGCCCGGGGGACGAACCCGCCATGAAGTTCGTAGTTCTTCTTTCGGCCCTTTGGGGTCTCCTTCTACTCCCCCCTCGGGGAGGATGGGCCCAGTCGGGGGGAAAAAATGACAGCCCCCCCACCCTCCGGGAGATCCTTTCCTCCCACGCCAGAGTCCTCATGAACACCCTGGGAG
>JALUZX010000334.1 GCA_027011425.1 Planctomycetota bacterium | reverse complement strand
CGCAAACCCGCCGCCCCTTTCCCTTTTTTCCCTTCCCGGGCATCCTTGGCCTTCCTGGATACAAAGGAGGCGGCAAGGGAATGACCACGGGCGGCGGGTTTGCGAAATGGGTTCTCTTCCCGGCGGGGCTTCTTCTTCTCGGGTCCTGCGCCAAGGAGGCCTCTCCTCCTCTCGCCAAGGGCGAGGCCCTTCCCCGGGTGGAGCCGAGAATCTGCGACATGGGAACGGTCCTCCACGGGACTACCCGGACCTGCGCCTTCACCCTGTTCAATCCCGGTCCGGGCCCCCTGAAAGTCAAGGGCATCCGGGTGGGCTGCAGTTGCGCCCACCCGGTCTTCTCTGTCTTCCGGGACAAGCCCCCGGGCCGGATGATCCAGGACGGCGTGGCCAAGCCCGAGGCCTTCGCAGCCACACTGAATCCCGGCGAGAAAGGCCTCCTGAAGGTCCGGTATGAGACGGGGGAGCGCCCGGCCTACGACGCCGACCTGGAACAGCCCGTCTCCTTCTTTCTCGACCACCCAAAGGTGAAGCGGATCGACTGCGAAATGAAGGTTCGGATCCGGCGCCGCCTCGACTACGCTCCCATCCGCCCCTCTTTCGGGACCATCGCCGAATCGGGCAAGGGCATGCTCACCCTGGATCTCAAACCCCTGCCGGGGAAACCGCCCATCCACGTGAAAGGCTTCGTGGGAACGGGCAAGGTCCTCCAGGCCCGGGTCCTGGAAGAGAAGCCCTCCTTCACCCGGATCCTCTTCGAAGCCAGGCCCGGCCACAGACCCGGCTATTTCCTCCTTCCCGTGATCATCAAGACCGACGTAGACGGCGGCTACGACCTCCCCCTCTTCCTGGCCGGAAAGGTGGTGCCCGATCTCTCCCTTACGCCTCCCGGCCCGCTCTCCCTGGGAAGGATCGTTCCCGGCCGGCCCGCATCCACCACGGCCCTCCTGGAATGGAACAAGGGAGGAAAACCCCTTCACCCGAAAATAAAAGAAGTGCTGGGCCCCAAGGGCGTCCGGGCCTCTCTCCGCCCCTCCCTCCCCGGCAAGGCCTGGCACCTGGAGATACGCCTCTCGCCTCCCCCGGGGGCGAAGCTTCCCTCCCATGTCTCCGGCAAGGTCCTCATCGAAACCGGCTTGCCGGAGAAGCCTCTCTTTACGGTGGAATTCCAGGGCTTCTTCAAGGGAGGGGGCAGGTGAGGCTGCCGCCAAGGGCCGCGATCCTCGCCTTCCTCCCCTTGCTTGGGGCGGTTCTTTCGGCCTCCTGCGCCCGCCGCTCCATGCCCAGGGCGCCGGACCTCCCCCTGGTCATCCTGGACCTTTCCGGGACCCTGCTGGGCCGCCTGGACCCTTGCGGGTGCGCCGCCAACCAGAAAGGAGGCCTCGCCACGAGAAAGACCTTCCTCTGGCGCAGGCGGGCCACCGGAGCCGTCGCCCTGGAGGGCTGCCGCTTCCTCCCGGAGAGCCGCTGGGGGCTCCCTTACGCCGAACTGAACGGCCGGATCCTCATGCGGTGCTTGGGAAAAGGCGGGGGCGGCATGGACTACGCAGGAATGGGCGTGGGCGCCGAAGATCTCCTCCCGGGACTGGAGAATTTGAAGGCCCTCGCCGCGAAGGCCCAGGGGCCGCCTTTGATCTCCTGCAACATCCTGGACGGAGCGGGCCGGCCGGCCTTCTCCCCTTTCAGGGTCGTGACCAAGGGAGAGGCCCGGGTCTTCGTTACGTCCTTGACCCTCAGGATCCCCCCCGGATTCCCATCCAAGATCGGCCTCCTTCCCTGGAAGACCGCCTTGGCCACCGTCCTGGAGCGGGCCCCGGCCGAGGCCTACCGGGTCCTCCTCCTGGATGGGGGGACGGCCGCCGCCCGGGCCGCCGCCCGGGCCTTCCCGGGGGAGTTGGACCTGGTCCTCACCGCCAAGGGGGACTACAACCCCACGCCAGGGTCGGCGGAAGTCCGCGAAGGGGATACGGTGATCCTGGACCCCGGTTCTGGAGGGAGGTTCGTCCTGGAGGTGGAACTCACCAGAAAAGCAGGAAAGACGCGCCTTCTCCGGTATACGCCCTACCCACTTCCTCCCAAGGAGGCCAGGAAAGACCGGGAAAGCCCCCCCGGCGCCATCACGCCCGATCCCGCCATGATGGAACTCATCACGGCCATGCGCTGCGACCTGGCCGACGGCCTGGCCCTCTCCGAGGCCCTGGCCCGGCCCGCGCCGGCCCGCCGGGGTGGATACACGGGAAGCCGATCTTGTTTCCCTTGCCACGAGGCTTCGGCCCGTGCCTGGAAAAAGAGCCCCCACGCCAGGGCCTGGGCGGCCTTGGAGCAGGACGAAGAGGCCCGGGGCTGGCCCATCACCCTCTCGCCGGAATGCGTCTCCTGCCACGTGGTAGGTTTCGGGATGGCCACGGGATTCGAAAGCCCCGAAAAGACCCCGGACCTTTTGAACGTAGGCTGTGAAGTCTGCCACGGCCCCGGGAGGGAACATGTGAAGCGGATGATGCGCGACCCAAGGGATCCCGAAAAGGCCGTCGACAGGGCCGGCGACGGAGGGGCCCACTGCTTCGCCTGCCACGACACGGAACGCCAGACCCACGGCCACTTCCACTACTCCGTAAAGTGGAAGAAGATCCGCCACGAAGAGCCGGCCGGTTGGGCCGACCGGGTCAAGCCAAAGCCGAGGGGAAGATAGAGGGACTTCAGCATAAATCCCAATTTGAGGTACGCGGAAAGGGGAAAGTCTTACTCTCAGCCGGGAACGACGGGCAAA
>JALUZX010000333.1 GCA_027011425.1 Planctomycetota bacterium | reverse complement strand
ACTTTTAACTGTCAAGGGGTTCCGCGAAGAAACCGGGAAAAATTGAGAGGCCGGAGAGCACCAGGGTAGAGTCGAAAGGATTCTATTTCAATGTGTCGGCTGCGGTTTCTCCCGGGGATTTCCCGTATTCTCCCAGCAGATACAGGATCTCTTCGTGGTGGCGGAGGTCCCGGACGATGAGCGCCAGGACGGCATGGAGGGTCTCCCACCTCTCCCGCCAGGCGGGAGTCTCCTCCAGGAGCTTTTCCGCAAGGAGGGGGGCGGCCCTGCCGGCGCCTTGTGAGGTGGATTCCGTGAGAGCGTAACAAAGGGTCCGGATGTCACCCAGGTTCTTCCGCCAGGCTCCCTTGAGACGGGAGCGGACCCTCCAGGGAAGTCCGGGTTTCCTCGAGAGGAGGAGCCGGAGCCCCCTCCGGGAAGCCCTCCTGGGCAGGCCTCCCGGGGGAGGAGGAAGGGCCCCGGGAGGCGGGGCGTCCTCGTCTTTTTCCGCCCATTCCAGCCAGGCCCGGGCCCTCTCCTCGGCCGCGGCAAGCCGGGCCAGGCCCTTCTCGTCGGCGGCGAAGGCCGAAAGGAGGCGCCGGAACTCCACCGTTCCCTCCCGGGGGGCGCCCTTCCAGGATTCCAGGAAGGCCGGGAGGTAGAGAAGCCGCTGGGAGACCTCCTTCCGGACCCTTTCCACCCGGGCCCGCTCGGGAGGCGTGGGCGCGGCGAGTCCCAGGTCCTCACTCCAGGGGAAGATTCCCTCCAGGTCCTCCCCGGCCGGTGAGAGCCCCAGGTAGAAGGGATCCAACCGGGCGCAAAGCAGGATGGCCTCCAAGAGGAGGGGCTTCTTCATCCGCCGGAGTTTTCTCTGGGCCACGGTGAACGGAGCCGATGTGTCCACCTTGTCGGAGCGCCTGAGCCTGGGGTCCAGGATCTCCCGGGCCGAACGGGCCGCAAGGCGTCCCGTCGCCCACAGGGCCTTGAATCCGGCCCAGAGGAACTTGAGGGGAAGGAGAAAGAACTTTCCGCCTCCCAGGTGGCGGAAATAGAAGGTGAGGGGGTTGAAGCTCCGTTTCTCCAGGGGGAGCCGGGACAGGGGCCGGACGCCGAAGACCTCCCGGACGAGCCGCCTCCTGTCGGCCCGGAGTCTTTTCATCACATCCTTTCCGTATACGCCCTCCACCTCCTCCACCAGCACCGGGTCGGGGCTCAAAAAGTGGAGGACGTGGAAGAAGCTTCCCTGGTAACGGAGTCCCCCGCCCGGTTCCGTCCGGAGCCCCTCCCGTCCCTCCAGGAGGGCCCGGTGGCGTTCCTTCTCTTCGGGGCCGGCCTTCTCCAGCCGGTCCAGGGGGAGGATGTGGAGGTTGTAGGAGCCGCAGAGCCGGGCCACCTTGAGGGCCAGGGCCTGGGTGGCCAGGTCGAACCAGAGGAAGGGCCCGGAGAGGACCTTTCCCGATTCCAGGTCCAGCCTGGCCAGGCGCTTGTCCTCCCGCTTTCCGAGACCCAGGTTGTCGTGGCGGAGGCTCCAGAGATCGGGGTGGGAGAGAAACTGTTCCACCGTCTTGGTGTCGGTCTTGTGGAGGAGGGCGCCGTCCTGGAAGTCCAGGAGCAGGAGGGCGAGCTTTCTCGCCCGGGGGGAGACGGGATTCTCCCCGGGAAGGCCTCCGCCCCGGCGCAATTCATCCAGGCCGGCCCGGATCTCCCTTTCCAGGCCTTCGGCTTCTTCCTTCCCGCCCATGCTCACCCTGGCGACCAGCTCCTCCAGGTCCTCCCTCTCCTTCCGCCGCCGCAGGAGTTCCAGGAGATTGGCGAAACGGGCCTCCGAGGCGCGAAGAAGGCGCTCGCTCGCCTCCCCGGCGAGCCGCTTGAGCCACCTCCCGAGGACCAGGATGACCAGGCAGACCCCGCCCAGGACCAAAAGCGGCGTCCCCACGAACCGGTCCAGGAACCTTCCCACCCCCGTCCGGTCCAGGTCCATGGAGAGGATGGCCTCGAAGAAGAGCTTGGCCAGAAGGAAGAGAAAACCGAAAAGCAGGAGCCGGACGGCGGGCCTCTGGGTGGAACGGATCATGGCCGTGGCGATCCGGTTGAGGATCTGGGGAGCCGTAACCACACCGCCCAGGTCGGCCCAGTTGGTGAGGAGGGCCACGACCCTCCGCCCGAAGGAGCCCAGGGCGCGGCCCGCCCGGGCCACCCTCTGGGCCGGGGGCGCGCCGGGAGGGGCCGCCGCGAGAGGGCCCACCAGCGGAAGGCTCCGGAGGACGGGGATGTCCATCAGGGCCAGAAGCCTGGCCAGGCCGCGGATCGTGGCCTCGGGGAGGCGCTTGGAGACCGTTTCCGGCGTGAGGGTTTCCAGGTTCCTGACCAGTTCCTCCGCCCTGAGCACCCTGGTCCCGCCCCTCCTGGAGGGATCGGCCTCGGCGGAAAGAAGGGGGAGGCTCTCTCCCGCGCCCAGGATCCCCGCGACCTGGTCCTCCAGCTCGCCCAGGAGCCCGGGGGCCGCCTTCTTCCGCATCTCCGGGGAGAGTCGCTCGAAATGGCGGCTGATCCGTTCCTGGAGACTTTCCTCTCCGGCGGATTCCTTTTCTTCCCATGGGAGGTTTTCAAAGAAGACCACCTGCCGGTTCAGGACGTGGGCCATGGAGAGGACGATCCGGTCCATCCCCCGCACCCAGAAGAGCAGGATCCGCATCACCCCGACGACGGGCTTGAGGAAGCGCACGTACCGGGCATACACGGGGATCCGGAAGAGCCGGACCGAGCGGACCAGGAATTCCACGCTGTCTTCCACA
>JALUZX010000332.1 GCA_027011425.1 Planctomycetota bacterium | reverse complement strand
GAAGGAGGCGGGGCGGGCCCCAGCCGGCGCCGAGCCCGCCGATCCCGGCTGAAGGCTGACAGTGGGACCCTTTCCACGTCTCTTCGACCCACAGATTCCGCGGAAGACCCGAAAGAAAGAGCCCCGCCGGCCGAGGGCCGGCGGGGCTCTTTTGTACGTTCCGACGGGCGATCCGCTCCGCTCAGAAGTCCATACCGCCCATGCCGCCCATGCCGCCCATGCCGGCGGCGGGGTTCTTGGCCTTCTTCTCGGGCACTTCCGTTACCAGGGCGTCCGTGGTGAGAAGGAGGCTCGAGACGGAGGCCGCGTTCTGCAGGGCCGTGCGGACCACCTTGGTGGGATCGATGATCCCCTTCTTCACCAGGTCGCCGTATTCACCCTTGGCCGCATCGTAGCCGAAGTTGAAGTCTTTCTCCTCCAGGACCTTCTGGGCCACGACCGCGCCGTCCAGTCCGGCGTTCTGGGCGATCTGGCGCACCGGGGCGGTCAAGGCCCGCTTGACGATGTCCCGGCCCACGTGTTCCTCGCCCTGGACCTTGAGCTTCTCCAGGACCTGCACGGCCCGAAGGAGCGCGGTCCCTCCGCCGGGGAGGATGCCTTCCTCAACGGCCGCGCGGGTGGCGTGGAGGGCGTCTTCCACGCGGGCCTTCTTCTCCTTCATCTCCGCCTCGGTGGCGGCGCCCACGTGGATCTGGGCCACGCCGCCGGCGAGCCGGGCGAGCCTCTCCTGGAGTTTCTCCCTGTCGTAATCGGAGGTGGTCTTCTCGATCTCCGCCTTGATCTGCTCGATCCGGCCCTCGATCTTCTCCTTGCTGCCGCCCCCCTCGATGATGGTGGTGGTCTCCTTGGAGACGACCACCTTCTTGGCGGTGCCCAGGTTCTCCAGGTCGATGGATTCCAGCTTGATCCCCAGGTCCTCGAAGATGGCCGTTCCGCCCGTCATGATGGCGATGTCCTCCATCATGGCCTTCCTCCGGTCGCCGAAACCGGGAGCCTTGACGGCGCAGCACTTGAATGTGCCCCTGAGCTGGTTGACCACCAGGGTGGCCAGGGCCTCGCCCTCCACTTCCTCAGCGATGATGAGGATGGGTCTGCCCACCTTGGCCACTTTTTCCAGGATGGGGATCAGGTCCTTCACCGAGGAGATCTTCTTCTCGTGGACCAGGACGTAGGGTTTTTCGAGGACGCACTCCATCCGCTCCGGGTTGGTGACGAAGTGGGGGGAGATATACCCTTTGTCGAACTCCATGCCCTCCACGACCTCGACGTAGGTGTCCAGGCCCTTGCCCTCTTCCACGGTGATGACGCCGTCGCGGCCGACTTTGTCCATGGCGTTGGCGATCTGCTTACCGATCTCGGCGTCGTTGTTGGCGGCGATGGCGGCCACCTGGGCGATCTCCTTCTGGTCCTCGATGCCCTTGCTGTTCTTGGAGAGGAAGTCCACCACGGCGTTGACGGCCTTTTCGATGCCCCTCTTGATGGCCATGGGGCTCGCCCCGGCGGTCACGTTCTTGAGACCCTCCTCGAAAATCGCCTCGGAGAGGAGCGTGGCCGTGGTGGTGCCGTCGCCGGCCACGTCGGAGGTCTTGGAGGCCACGTCCTTCACCATCTGGGCCCCGATGTTCTCCCAGGCGTCCTCCAGCTCGATCTCCTTGGCCACGGTCACTCCGTCCTTGGTCACCGTGGGGGTGCCCCAGGACTTCTCGATGATGACGTTCCTGCCGCGGGGCCCCAGGGTTACCTTGACAGCCTTCGCGAGTTTCTTGACGCCGGAGCGGATCAGCTCCCGCGCTTCCTGGTCGTAAGCGATCTTCTTGACACCCATGTCTTTTCAACCTCCTGGAATGCGAATCCAGCGGATTCTCTTTTTTTCGAAACCGGTTCAGGGTCGGGAATGGATACGATCCCCGGCGTTACTCGATCACTGCGAGGATGTCTTCCTCGCTCATGACCAGGTATTCTTCTCCCCCGATCTTCACCTCGGTGCCGGCGTAGGAGGAGAACAGCACCCTGTCGCCTTCCTTGACCTGGAGAGGCACGCGCTCCCCGTTGTCCAGGAGCCGCCCCTCACCGAGGGCCTTCACGATGCCCTCCCTGGGCTTTTCCTTGGCCGTATCGGGAAGGACGATCCCTCCCTTGGTCGTCTCCTGGGCTTCCACTCGCTGCACGAGAACGTGATCCCCGAGGGGCTTGATCACAGGGGCCTTTGCTTTCGCCATGGTTTGCAGGCTCCTTTCTTTGAAATGTGGGTTCAGGGTCATCGCCTCCGCCCTGGGGCGGAGAACCGGAAATTCAACCGCCTTCCCGGAAAAAGGTCCGGATGGCGCGTTCTACAGTGAACTTGAGCAGGTCCGAGGGAACCGGCTTCTGGAGGAAGGAGAAGACTCCCTCCTCCAGGGCCTTGAGCCGGATCTCCTGGTCGGCTTCCCCCGAAACGAGGATGCACGGGGCCTGGAGCCCTTCGTTCCTCCACATCCTCAGGATGTCCAGGCCCGTCATGTCGGGCATGTACATGTCCAGGACGGAGACATCCGGGGGATGGGCCAGGGCCTTTTCCACGGCCTCCCGGCCCGTTTCGGCGTCCACCACGATGTACCCCGATTCTTCGAGCCACCGGGCGGCATCGAGCCGCCAGGCCCGGTTGTCGTCGGCAAGAAGAATGGAGAACAAGCGGTGCATACCAACCACCTCGATCCAAGGAGCCATCCACTAAGGCAAAGGGCGTGCCGAAAGGGAGAGGTGGGGACCCTGGGCTTTCTATCTTGCTATGGAAAAAGAAGAT
>JALUZX010000331.1 GCA_027011425.1 Planctomycetota bacterium | reverse complement strand
GCCGTGAAGCTGGCGGACCTCCAGAAAGACCGCCGCCGGGGCGCGGAGCTCGAAGAGGCGGCGGTCTTTCTGGAGGTCCGCCAGCTTCACGGCCAGGTCGGAGAGCTGGGCCCGGAGCTTGTCCAGGTCCGTTTTCCTCTGTGCCTGGGCGAGCTTGACCCGGACCTTCAACTGGGCGAGTTTCCGCTCCATCTCCCGGAGGGCCTCTTCCTTCTTCTTTTTTTCCAGGGGCTCGGTGTAGTCCCTCTGGTGCTTCACCTTGGCCTTCTGGATGGCCTGGGACTCCAGGGAGCGGGCCAGGTTCCGCCTGGCTCTTTTCAGGACGATCTCCTCCGTTTCGTCCACCAGCTCGTCCCGGCGATACATCTTCTCCAGTTGTTCCAGCTCGTCTTTCTGGTCCTGGATCCGGTCCGCCAGCAACTTGGCCTGGAGTTCCTCGGAGCGGTGGGCCAGGGGAAGCTCCACTTTCTCCCACATCCGGAAGGCCACCCGGGCCCGGTCCAGGTCGCGGGTAGCCGCCTCGACCCGCTTGGCCTCCGACTCCCGGGAGAGCCGGTCCTCGGCCTGGGCCTTGAGGAGGGAGATGTCGAGGGCTTTCTTTTGGCGGGCCAGGTCACGGATCTGCTTGTCGATGCCCCGGGCGTCGATCCGGGCGAGGACCGATCCCTTGGTGACGGCCGTCCCCTGGGGGAGGACCCATGTAAGCACCAGCTCTCCCTGGTAGGCCTTGAACCAGAGCGAGATCGGCCGGGCCCCGGCGGGGACGAAGCGCCCGGGAAGAGTGGAGGCCCTGGGGATGTCCCCCTTCCGGACGGTTACGAAGGGGCCGGCCTTGGAAGCGGGTGGTTTCTTCTGGGAAAAGGCAGGGGTGGTCAAAAGGGGGAGGAAAGCCAGGATGGAGAGGACGCGCATCGCCATGCCTCCTTATAAAGATGTAGAGAGGAGAGAGGAAAGTAATCCCCCGGGGAGCCCACCGCCACTCTCTGCAGGGCTCTTGGGGAAGCAGGATGTTTGCTGGTCGTTGGAAACGGGGAAGATGGATCAATCGGGGACATTCGGGGAGAGGAAAAAGATCCTCCTCCCCTAGAGGGAATTTGGCGCTCTGTGGTATAAATTCTTTGATCCTTCGAATCCCATTTCAGTTAAGTTTTTGTCCCCTTTTGTACAAGGAGAACCCTCACCATGCGAAAACTCGGCATCCTCTGCGCTTCCCTCTTCCTGGCGGCCGCCCTGCCAGCCCAGATGACCCAGGTCTGGATCGACGGCGTCAACGGCTCCGACACCAACCCGGGCACCCAGGCCAAACCTTTCAAGTCCCTGACCAAGGGGCTAAGGGCCTACAAGAAGAACGTGGTGATCCACGTCATGCCCGCCGTCTACGGTCCCAAGACCACGGGCGACTTCTGGAACCCTGCGAAGAAGATAAGCAAGGTCATCGATATTTACGGGTGCCAGAACTACCACGTCGTCGGAGTGGACCGGGACAAGTGCATCATCGATTTCAACAACATGGGGGACCAGTTCTGGGGGTTCCTCTGGATCCGGGGAGCCGCCACGAACGGCGTGGAATTTACGAATTTCACCTTTCGTAACACGGGCAACAAGAAATGGGGTTGCGGGCCCCTCCACGTGCACGGCGGCGCCGGGAAGAACATCGACATCCACGGCAACTTCTACCTCGACTGCAACTCCGCATTCATCGCTTTTAACGGGACCAACGTGGCCTTTCACGACAACGTGATCGTCTCCACCAAGAAAGTCGGAACGGCCATTCGGATTCGCCAGGGCGCGGCGACCAAGAGCTGCTATGTCTACAACAACGTGATCTACAACACCGTCGAGGGGATTTCCTGGAGCAACAACCCGAAGGCCCCCAAGCAGTGGGTCTGCAACAACATCGTCATGAACACCGGCAAGGCCTTCCCCAACCAGACTTTGCCGAAGTTCGTGACCTTCGAGAACAATATCGCTTTCGGAAACGGGGCCAACTACTCGACCCCCAACCCGCCCAAGTCCAACCTGACGGTGGATCCCAAGCTGGTGAACCCGGCCAAATACGACTTCCGCCAGCAGGCCGGCTCTCCCTGCCTGGACGGCGGCTACCCCGTGGGCCTGGCACTGATGATGAACGACTACTTCGGCAACGCCCGGGTGGCCGACGGCGACCTGAACGGCTCGTCCATCCCCGACATCGGCGTCCACGAGGTTGTCCAGGGGACTCTTTCGGTCTCCAACTTCGTCCAGGGCAAGACGGCGGTCTTCCAGACTCAGAAGCTCACCCAGGCGGGATTCGCGGGTTTCTTCCTCCTGGCCTCCGCCAAAGGATCCCTGGTGGTGAGCCCCTTCGGGATCTTCGGCCTGGACCCGGCCAAGATCCTCATCGGCGCTCCTATCACCTTCCCCGGCCAGTACCAGCTTCCCATCCCCAACATGCCCTGGGCCACGGGCGTGCCTGTCTTCACCCAGGCATTCGGCTTCCGGACCAAGCCGGGCGGGGGCTTCGTCTTCATGCCCACGGGCAGGCTCGACCTCTACCTCTGAGAAGACTTTTTCCACGACCTTTCAACGCCGCCGTCTCCCCCCACGGGGGGCGGCGGTTTTTCTTGGGGCAAAGGAGATGGTAGAGAAGTGGCAGGGCGAAGGGGGAAGACCGAGTTGGAAGATATGAGGACTGCCATGAAGGCCGGTTCGTTTCTTCTTCTCCTTTTCTTCTGGGCCTGTTCGAAGAGCGCTTCCCCTCCTCCCATCCCGGGGGAGGGCGGCGTGGGGAATCCCGGGAATCCGGCCAGAG
>JALUZX010000330.1 GCA_027011425.1 Planctomycetota bacterium | reverse complement strand
GGGGGGAAGGAGGAAAGGGCCGGGCCGCCATCCTTCCGCCCCCCCGTTTCCGGATCAGGCCATTCATCTCTTCCCCCAGGGAGCCACGGGCTTCCTGGCCCTCCAGGAAATGGGACGTGCATTCCAGGAAAAAAGGAAGTCGTCCATCTTCCTGGGGCCCGCCGGACCGACGCACTCCTTGGAAATGGGCAGTGGAATGATCCCCAGGATCCAGTGGGTCACGCACTCGAAGGTGAGAAATTGCAGATGTCTCTTTTCGGCGTTCGTAAGTTCCCATCCCTCCATGGGGACGGGCCGGTAATGGCCCGGTACCACGATCACCGCCGAGGGACACCCAATCCTCCCCTGGAACCCTCCCCGGATGGGAAGAGTCGCCTCGCCGCAGTGGGTAAAAACCGGCCCCGCCAGAATCACTTTGGGGTCAACCCACTCCGTCCCGTATCCCTTCCCGCTCATGACGGACGCCAGGCCCTGGGCGGCGCAGGGAACCCCGGGAAGCCCAAGGACCAGGAGACACCAGAACACCTTCCGCCATCCGCTTCTCATGACATCCTCCTTTTCCGAAGACCTTCTTCCCCACCCTCTTCCGACGGAGCCCGGGAGGAAAGGTCACACTCGCCCCACGGCCCTCTTTTCCAGGGCGGCGTTGCCACCGGGAGGCGGGAAGGTTCCAATAGCCTGAATGGTTCTCGACGGCGCCGCTGAAACTTGGACGGAGGACTCATGCGGAGCGAACCCCCTAGCTTGAAGGCCCTGGTCTTATTCCTGTCCCTCTCCTTCGCCCCTCCCGGGCTTCTCTGGAGCCAGGAGCCCAGGGAACCCCGGACTCTCCAGGAAGTCCGCGCCCTGCTGGAGAAGGCGGGCGGCTCGGCCCGCTGGAAGGGATCCCACACGGTCACCGCCTGGGACTCCCGGGTGGTCCGGGTCGAGGAGAGCGGACTGGGCCACACCAGGATCCACAAGGTCGTCAAGATCCTGGACGAAGAGGGGGCCGTCTCCCACGCCGCCCTCCGGTTCGATTACGACCCCGCCTCCAACCTTGTGGAGATCAAGATGGTGCGCGTGATCCCGGCCAGAGGTAAACCGAGGCCGATCACATCCGCCTCCATCCTGGACCTCCCCCAGCCCCAGAGGATGATCATCTGGGGCCCGCGGATGAAACTGGTCCCCCTGGGGAGGCTCCGTCCCGGCGACGCGATCGAATACGTAATCCTGAAAAAGGGGTTCTCCATCGCCTACCTGGGTGGCCCCGGAGACGAGGAACGGTTCATTCCCCCCATGCGGGGGCACTTCTACGACAAGGTCATCTTCCAGGAAGGAGCCCCTCTCCTGGTCAAGTATTACAAGGTCGTCCTCCCCAGGGACAAACCTCTCCGCTACAAGGTATACAACTCGGACGTCTCCTCGGCCTGCGACTACACCAAGGACTCCCTGGCCTACAGCTTCTGGAAGAGAAACGTCCCGCCCTTCCGCCCCGAGCCAAGGGCGGCGGCCGCCTCGGACCAGTGCCCCAAGGTGGTGATGGCCACCACCGCCGCGTGGGAGGAAAAATCCCGCTGGTTCTACAAGGTCCAGGAGGACAGGAAGATCTTCGACCTCGCCCCCAGGACGGACGGCCTCCCGGGCGGAAAGGAGGAAGTGGAAGGGATCAAGGCCCTCGTGGCCCGCCTCACCAAGGGCAAGGACAGGGAAGGGATGATCCGGGCCCTCAACCACTGGGTGGCGGACAACATCCGTTACATGGGAATCACCATGGGCAGGGGCGAGGGCTACACCATCCACCCGGGGGTGATGACCTTCCATGACCGCTGCGGAGTCTGCAAGGACAAGGCCGGCATGCTGACCACCTTGCTTCGGGCCGCCGGTTTCGAGGCCTACTGCGGAATGACCATGGCCGGCTCCCGGGTGGAGGACATCCCGGCGGACCAGTTCAACCACTGCATCACCGCCGTCAGGGAGCCCGACGGTTCCCTGAGGCTCCTGGATCCGACCTGGATTCCCCTCTCTCCCGAGATGTGGTCTTCCGCGGAGGCGGAACAGTATTACGTCATCGGCACCGGGAAGGGCGAGCCCCTGAGAAAGACCCCTCTCTTCGGTCCCGCCCGGAACCGCCTCTTCGTGGAGGTCGAGACCTCCCTGAGCCGGGACGGGAACGCCCGTTTCCGGGTGGAGATGCACGGCGTCCACTACGCGGACCAGCGCATGCGGAGGACCCTCTACGGGAGGACCCAGGACAAGGTCCCGGATGTCTTCGCCCGCTGGGCCGAAGGGGTGGCCCCGGACTTCCGAGGACTCTCCTACGAGTACGACCCCGACTCCATGCAGGACTACTCCAAGCCCGCCCGGGTCTCCTTCCGTTTCGAATCCCCCCGGTATGCCCCTTCCGGCCCCGCTGGGATGGCCTTCGTCCCCGCCGCGGCCCGTCCCTTCCCCGGGGCCGGCTTCGCAGGGTTCCTCCATGTCCCTCTTACGCCCAGGAGAAAACAACCGCTCATGCTCTGGACCACCCCCTCCATCGAGGTGCATGAGACCGTGACCCTCCCGCAGGGATTCAAGGTCGAGCGCCTTCCCAGGGAGAGGCATCTCGACGGACCGGCCATGAAGCTCTCCTGGAAAGTAGTCCCCGGGCAGCGGGCCGGCACCCTGGAGTGTTTTCTCTCGGTGGAGCAGAAACTCCGCACCATCCCCCCGGACGACTACCCCCAGTTCAAGGAGGTCGTCCAGGCCTACGAGGATCTCGTCCGGGACCCGGTCCTCCTGGAGCGAACCCGCTGACCCGGGTCAAGGAAGGC
>JALUZX010000329.1 GCA_027011425.1 Planctomycetota bacterium | reverse complement strand
GCGCAATGCCTCCAAAGAATCCCTCCCTCCCCTGGAAGGGGAGTGGTTCCTCTCCCAGGGGAAAGAGCGGAGGTGGGCCTTGGCCCCGCCCTTCCACCCGGTCTCTCCCCTGGGGCGCCTTCTGGCCGGGCTCTACGGCGGGAAAGGCGTGTCCGTCCCCCCGGGCGAAGTGGCGCGTTTTCTCTTTCTCTCTTCCCGGGGAGCAGCCCCGCTCCCGGGGAAACCCCTCCTCCTGGAGGGGCCCGGGGAAAAGACGGTCCTTTCTCCGCGGACTCTCCCGGCCCAGGATGTGTTGCAGGCATGGGAAGGTTCCGGAAAACGCTGAGAGCCGGATTCGTCCCGGCTTTCGTGGTCCTCCCGGCGGCTGCGGCGGGATTCCTCTATATCCAGCTTGGGGAAACAAGCCGCCTGGCCTCCCTGGAGCGGCGGCGGAGGGCCCGGGCCGAGGAAGCGGTTGCGAGGATGGAGACCCGCCTTGGAACCCTCCACAAGGAAGTGGAGGGCCTGTGGGAACAACTGGACGAGGTCCGGGCGTGGAAAGCCGGGAGGGAGCGGCTTCTCGAGGAGATCGAGAAGAAACTTTCCCTCCGCGCCGGGAAGAGGCCCGAGCCTGACTGGAAGAAGCGGCTTGCCCGGGCCAGGGCCATGGTCCCACTCACGGTCGCTTTGAACCGGTGCCTCCGGGAGTCCGGGTATTCCCGGCTCCGGTTCTTTTCCATCCAGGGACGGGAGGGGAAGGCGCTCGTGGGGGTGGACCTGCACCACCTGGACGCCTCGGGGTTGATCGATCACGTGGTGCGGGTGGAGAAGCTCTACCTCACCCTGGATCCGGCCGCCCGGACTCTCCGGCTCACGAGCCCCCGGGGAAAGGAGCTGGTCGGGGGGAAGTGGGTCTCCTTCGACCGGGAGGGCTGGGAACTGGTCCTTCCCGGGATCGACCCAAAGCCCTGGAAGGGCCTGGGCTTCCCGGTGGTGGAGATCCTCCCCGAGCCGCCTCCCAAGCGGCCCAGGACTCGACCTTTCCCCTACGAAGAGCGACGTTTCTGGATGGATCGGTTCCAGGCCCTGCTCCTGGGGGAGCCTTCGCTCCAGGGCCGGGTCTTCCGGCTGGTCAAGCTCGGCGGGCTGACCCCCAAGGGATTCCGGGATGTGGAGCTTCTGGGCTACACATCGAAGGGCCTCCTGGTGGAACGCTTCCGGGCCAAGGAACTTCGGGTGGAACGGGCCTCGGGCCGGGGGGTGCGGTTCGTTCTCCTCCAGGGTTTCCACGAGAGTTCCCTGGGCAAGGGGGCTCTCCCGCAGGGAGGCTACCTCCTCTATTTCCCGGGAGCCAGGCCCTCCGAGTGGGCCCGCAGCCTGGGATCCCGGTTCCTGGGGGGGGCGGGAAAGGGCTCCTGAGGAGCCTCTCCAAGGGGGAATCGGGTTGAGAAAGCCCCTCCGGCCTCGTATGTTTGGAATCCCTCGGGTGGGACATGAACGGTAGTGGGAAGCCCCCCTTTCCCGGGTGAAAAGGGGGGTTTTTCTGAGCCTGCCCGAAGAGAACCGACGAATCGAGCGCTGTCGCAGCCGGCCGTTTCCCGAGCCCAGGGATGCCGCCCCCTTGCGGGAACGACTGCGAAGGGCCCTCTTCCCGGAAACGGGGGCAAGGAGGCCGATAGATCATGTGGGGTTTTGTGAGCATCGCCCTTTTGGCGGGCGTGGCGATCGGGTTTTTCATCCGTTTTCTCCAGGAGAAGTCCAAGCTCCGCCGGGCCGGGGACGCGGCCAAGAAACTGGTCGAGGAGGCCCGGGCCGAGGGGGAGCGGTATCGCAAGGAACTGGAACTCCAGGCCAAGGAAGAGATCAACCGGCGCAAGGAGGAGCAGGAGCGGGAGTTCGCCGAGGTCCGCAAGGATCTCAGGAACCAGCAGCGCCGCCTGGACCGGATGGAAGAGAACCTGGCCGGGCGGGAAGAACTCTTCCGGCGCAAGGAGCGGGCCCTGGAGCAGAGGGAGGCCAAGCTGGCCCAGCGGGGCAAGGAGCTGGAGGAGCGTTCCCGGGAACTGGAGCGGATGGTGGCCCAGGAGAAGGTCAAGCTCCTGGAGCTGAGCGGGCTTTCCGAAGAGGAGGCCCGTGAGGCGGTGATGCGGCGGGTGGAGGAGGAGGTGGCCGAAGAGGTGGACGCCTACCTCCAGAAGCGCCAGCAGGCCGCCCGGGACGAGGCCGAGCGGATGGCCCGGGACGTGGTGCTTACGGCCATCGGGCGGCTGGGCGTGACCTTCTCCTCCGAGTCCACCGTCTACGCCGTGGACATCCCCAACGACGAGATGAAGGGCCGGATCATAGGCCGGGAAGGCCGGAACATCCGGGCCTTCGAAAAGGAGACGGGCGTGGACGTGGTGGTGGACGACACCCCCGGCGTGGTTGTGATCTCCAGCTTCGATCCGGTGAAGCGTGAAGTGGCCCGGATTACCCTGGAGCGCCTGATCCAGGACGGCCGGATCCATCCGGCCCGGATCGAGGAGATGGTGGGCAAGGTCAAGAAGGAGGTGGACCAGCGGATCCTGGAGACGGGCAAGCAGGTCTGCTACGACTTCGGCTTCCACAACATCCACCCCAGGCTCGTGGAACTTCTGGGAAGACTCCGCTACAGGACTTCCTACGGCCAGAACTGCCTGACCCATACCTACGAAGCCTGTTATCTGGCGGGGACCATGGCCTCCGAACTGGGCCTGGACATCCACATGGCCGTGCGTTGCGCCCTCTTCCACGATATCGGAAAGGCCGTGAGCCACGAGTCCGAGGGGGCCCACCCCATGGTGGGGGCGGACCTGGCCAGGCGGTGCGGCGAATCCCCCGTAGTGGTCAACGCCATCGCCGCCCACCACGAGGACGTGCCCTTCGAGACGCCCTACGCCGTCCTCACCCAGGTGGCGGACGCCATCAGCGCCTCCAGGCCCGGCGCGCGAAGAGATTCGGTGGACCGTTACATCAAGCGGCTGGAAAAACTGGAGGAGATCGCCTCCTCCCACCAGGGCGTGAAGAGCTGTTACGCCGTCCAGGCGGGGCGGGAAGTCCGGGTGATCGTGGACGCTTCCCGGGTGGACGACAACAAGGCCACCCTTCTCGCCCAGCACATCGCGCGGGAGATCGAGGAGAGCATGGACTACCTGGGCGAAGTCCGGGTGACTCTCATCAGGGAAACCCGCGTCGTGGACTACGCGAGGTAGGCGTGGAGGTCCGAGTCGCCTGCTTCGGGGACGTAGTCGGATCGCCCGGCAGGAAGATCCTGGGCCGCCTTCTTCCCGGGTTCATCCGGGAGAGGGAGATCCACCTGGTGGTGGTCAACGGCGAGAACATGGCCGGCGGGTCGGGGATCACCGAGGCCACCTACAAGGAGGTGCGCGAGGCCGGCGCCGACGTGATCACCTCGGGGGACCACGTCTTCAAGCGCTCCGAGGTGATCTCCCTCCTCGAGAGGGAGCCGGCCCTGCTCAGGCCGGCAAACTATCCCGGGAGGGCCGCCGGGAGGGGACACGTGGTGGCAACGGCCCGCAACGGCGTGGAGATCGGCGTGGTCAACCTGGTGGGCCGGGTCTTCATGGGGCCCGCCGAGTGTCCCTTCCTGGCCGCCCAGGACCTGGTGGCCCGGATCCGCCAGAGAACGCCCATGATCTTCGTGGACATCCACGCCGAGGCCACGTCGGAGAAGATCGCCATGGGCTGGTTCCTGGACGGGCGGGTCTCGGGGGTCTTCGGGACCCACACCCACGTGCAGACCGCCGACGAGGTGATCCTCCCGGGAGGGACGGGATACCTGACGGACCTCGGGATGACCGGTCCCCACGAGGGGGTGCTGGGCCGGAAGGTGAAGCCCGTGCTCCACAAGTTTCTCACCAACATGCCCGCCTCCTTCAAGGAAGCCTCGGATTGGGTCCTTGCCAAGGGCGCCTTGTTTACGGTGGACCATGCCACGGGACGGTGCCTCTCGGTGGAAAGAGTGGTGCTCTCCGACCCGGGCGCGGGCCCCACCAAGGTGGGCGGAGGGTTCCGCTGACATGAGAGATGTTGGATTCGTCCCGCCTGCGGCTGCTTTTCTTCTCCTGGCCCTTGGTTGTTCGGCCCCTCCGAGGGGGGGCGTCCCGGGGAAAGAGGAAGCCCCGGAGGCTCCCGCCTCCAGGCCCGCGCCGGAGCCTTCCTTTCACGGCCGCGCCCTCTCGTCGTGGATCGAGCAGTTCCAGGAGGTGGAGGACTACGGCGCCCGGGTTCAGGCCGCCGACGCCCTGGCGGCCCTCGGGGCTCCCGCCGCGCCGGCCCTGGCGGAATCCCTCCAGGACCCGGAGCTTCGTTTCCTGGCCTCCGTATCTTTGAAGAAGATCGGCGCCCCTGCCGTTCCGGTGGTGATCCGGGTGCTCTCCGACCCGGACGAGGAGACCCGGCTCGCGGCGGCGGGCGTTCTCGGGGGGATCGGGCCCCAGGCCAAGGAAGCGGTCCCCGCCTTGATGGAGATGGTGAAGAAGGGCTCTTCCATGGAGCGCTGGGTGGCCCTGGAGGCCCTGGGCAACATCGGCCCCGCCGCCAAGGCCGCCATTCCCCTGGTCCTCTCCATCCTGGAACACAAGGGAGGACCCGTTCTCCCGACCTCCCAGAAACTCCGGGCCCTCAAGGTCCTGGAAGGTCTTCTCCGGGACGAGAACGCCCTGGTCCGCCGGGCCGCGGCCTCGGTCCTGGAGAGGATCCGGGGAAAGAAGGGGACGGGGAAATAACCCCTCCCGGCGGTTGCCAGGAAAGCTTCCCGGGTCCATAGTGTGCCCTTTTCCCTGTGGAGTTTTCTGTCTTCCGGCGGCTTCATGGAATCCACCGAAACCCTTCCCCGGTTCCTGGAGAGAGCCCGATCCTGGGTGGAGAAAGGCCTGGAGAGGGCCCTCCCCGGGGAGGATGAAACCCCGTCCAGCCTGCACAAGGCCATGCGATACGCGGTCTTCGGAGGGGGAAAGCGCCTCAGGCCCGCCCTGGCCCTTGGGGTCTGCGAGTCCCTGGGGGGCCGGGCGGAGGACGCCCTGGCCGGGGCCGTGGCCTTCGAGCTGGTTCACACCTACTCCCTGGTCCACGACGACCTTCCCTCCATGGACGACGACGACCTCCGCCGGGGAAGGCCCACATGCCACAAGGTCTTCGGAGAGGCCCTGGCTCTTCTTGCGGGGGACGCCCTCTTGACCCTGGCTTTCCTGGTCCCGGCGGAGTGGCCTCCCGGGGGGCGGCGCGCCCTGGAGACGGTCCGGATCCTGGCCCGGGCCGCCGGAAGTCTCGGCATGGCGGGCGGACAGGTCCTGGACCTGGAAGGGGAGGGCCTGGAACCGGACCTGGAGTCGGTCCGGGCCATCCATCTTAGGAAGACGGCGGCCATGATCGCCGGCGCCCTCCAGGCGGGAGGGGTGGCGGCCGGCGCCGCCGAGGACCAGGTGGAACTCCTGGGACGGGCGGGAATCTCCCTGGGCTTGGCCTTCCAGATCCAGGATGATGTGCTGGACGAGACGGCCGACTCGGCCACCCTGGGCAAGACCCCCGGAAAAGATCGAAAGAGCGGAAAACGCACCTGGCCCGCCGCGGTGGGACTCGAGGCGAGCCGGGAACGCGCGCGGGAGCTGGTCCGGGAGGGACTGGCCCTGCTCGGCGAGGCGGGGATTCGAAAGGGTCCCCTTCCGGAGATCGCCCGGTTCCTGGCGGACCGGAAGAAGTAGCGGGCCGGAGACTCCCCGGCCGCGAGGAGAAGCATCTATGGAACGTATTCTCGAGAAGATCGATTCCCCAAGGGACTTGAAAGACCTTCCCTTCGAGGAACTTCCCCGTCTGGCCGGGGAGATCAGGGAGTTCCTCCTGGACACGGTCTACACCACGGGCGGGCACCTGGGCTCCAACATGGGTGTGGTGGAGCTGACACTGGCCCTCCACAGGGTCTTCGATTTCTCCAGGGACAGGCTTCTCTTCGACGTGAGCCACCAGTGCTACACCCACAAACTGCTTACGGGCCGCCGGGAATCTTTTCATACCCTCCGCCAGAAGGGAGGGATCTCCGGTTTCACCAACCGCTTCGAATCCCCCTACGACGAGTTCACCGTGGGCCACGCCGGAACGGCCATCTCTACCGCCCTGGGCCTGGCCGAGGGGGACCTGAAGGCCGGGCGCAAGCGGAAGATCGTGGCCCTCGTGGGGGACGCGGCACTTGGATGCGGAGTGGCCTTCGAGGCCCTGAACCACGGCGGAGTCCTGGGCCGGAACGTCCTGGTGATCCTCAACGACAACAAGTGGTCCATCTCAAAGACCGTGGGGGCCTTGAGCGCCTACCTGAACCACATCCGGACCAGTCCCCTCTACCAGGGGGCGAAGAAGGAATTGCGCCGCCTGGTTTCCTCTCTCCCCCTGGTCGGGAAGAAAGTGGATGAGGCCGGCGAACAGTTTCTCAAGGTCCTCAAGTCCACCATCGTGCCGGGTTCCTTCTTCGAGGACCTGGGCCTGGGATACTTCGGGCCCGTGGACGGCCACGACCTGGGCGTTCTCGTGAATACGCTAGAGAGGGTGAAGGATTTCGAGGGGGTGGTCCTCCTCCACGTGCTCACCGAGAAGGGGCGGGGGGCGGAGGGCGCCGAGGAGCAGGACGACCGCTTCCACGGGGTCTCCCCCCGGAAAGTGGAGACCGGCTCGAGCGAGAGAACGGTGATCGTCCCCGGCGCTCCGCCCCCGGCCAAGGGCAAGTCCTGGACCAAGGCCTTCACCGGAACCATGATCGACCTCTTCCAGGAGGACGAGAGGGTCGTCGCCGTGACGGCGGCCATGCCCAAGGGAACGGGCCTGGACCAGGTGGCCCGGTTCTTCCCGGACCGGGTGCACGACACGGGAATCGCGGAACAGCACGCCGTGGCCTTCAGCTCCGGGATGGCCGCCGCCGGTTTGAGGCCCGTGGCGGCGATCTACTCCACCTTTCTCCAGAGGGCCTACGACATGGTGTTCCAGGAGACCCTCCTCCAGAAACTGCCCGTGGTCTTCGCCATGGATCGGGCCGGGGTGGTGGGCGAGGACGGGGCCACCCACAACGGGCTCTTCGACATCGCCTTCCTCAGGACCCTTCCGGAGATCGTGCTCCTTGGGCCCAGGGACGAAACGGAGATGCGGATGATGTTCCGTTGGGCCCTGGAGGAACACCATCCCGCGGCCATCCGCTACCCCCGGGGAAACTGCCCCTGGCCGGAGCGGGGCGGCGCCAGGCCTCCCATCCAACTCGGCAAGGCGGAACTCCTCCGGGAGGGAAGGGACGCGGCCCTTTTCGCATACGGGAGCATGGTCTATCCGGCCCTCGATGCGGCGGACCTGCTTGCGGAGGAAGGGATCGAGGCCGAGGTCTGGAACGCCCGGTTCGCCAAGCCCCTGGACGTGGAGGTCCTCGAGGGCCTGGCCGGGCGGTTTCCCCTGCTGGTCACGGTGGAGGAGCACGCCCTGGCGGGCGGATTCGGCTCCGCCGTCCTGGAGGCGTTGAACGCCCAAGGCGGGAGGGAGACCCGGGTGGTGCGCCTCGGGGTGCGCGACCGTTTCCTGGAGCACGGGAAGCGGGAGTTGGTCCTGCGGGAGCAGGGCCTGGACCCGGAAGGGATCGCAGTCTCCCTGAAAGCGGCCCTGGGAAGGAAGCGCCGGGCCGGAACGAAAGATCCCGCCGGGAGAGTCTAAAGGTGGCCTGCCGGGTCTTTCTCACGGGGCAGGGAGAGCGGCCGGGAGTTGTCGAAGCGGCCGAGCGGGCACGGGCCTGCGTGGAGAGGAACAGGAGGGCCTCTTTCGCGGGGATGGACCTGGAGGGGAAGGCCGATCTCTCCCGCCTGGAAGCGGACCTGCTCCTCGTCCTCGGAGGGGACGGATCCCTGCTGGGGGCGGCCCGCAGGATGGGCTCCAACCAGATTCCCACCCTGGGCATCAATCTGGGAAGATTGGGCTTTCTCTCCTCCTTCCGCCAGGAGGACATGGAGAGAGCCCTGGCCCGGGCCGTGCAGGGGGATCTGAAGACGGAACTTCGCCTCATGATCCACTGCTCCCTGGTGAAGAAGGGCGCCAGGAAGGCCGCCTGGGAGGTTCCCGCCCTGAACGACGGGGTCCTGGGACGCCCCAGGGCGGGGGCCATCATGGCCGTGGACGTCTACGTGGGAGGGACCCTGGTCAGCACCTACGCAGGCGACGGGGTCCTGGTCTCCACTCCCGGAGGTTCCACGGCCTATTCCCTCTCTTCCGGCGGTCCTATCCTCATGCCGGAAATGGACGTCCTCCTGGTGGTTCCACTGGCGTGCCACACCCTCTCCCTCCGCCCGCTTGGGATCCACGCCCGCGAGGGGGTGGAAATGGTTCTCCGGGAGGACTCCAAGGCGGAAGCGGGCCGGCTCGTGTGCGACGGCCAGGTCTCGGTGGACGTGGAGAGGGGCGACCGGGTGCGGATCCGGCCGGCACGGAAGAAGTTCCGGCTCCTCCACGACCCGGAGACGAACTTCTTCGAGGTGCTGAGGGAGAAGCTCGGGTGGGCGGGCCACCCCAACTACGACAAGTGGTGAAGGACCGGGGGAAAAGACCGCCGCGGGTGCTCGTGCTCTGCACGGGGAACCTTTGCCGGAGCCCCCTGGCCGGGGCGATCCTGGAGCGGATGGCCGGAGAGAGAGGGGTCCCCGTGGAGGTCCGGACCAGGGGCTTGATGGCGGTGGAAGGGAAACCGCCGCCGCCGGAAACCCTCCGGGCCGCCCGGGAAGCGGGCTTGGATCTCTCGGGCCACTTGGGAAGGCGGTTGAACGCGGAAGACCTGGAATGGGCGGACCGGGTCCTGGTCATGGAGCCCTGGCAGAAGGAAACGGTCCTGGGGATGAGGCGGGGAGGGGCCCGGGTCCAGGGACTCTGGGAATGGGCGCCGGGGGCGCCCGGGGAGATTCCCGACCCCTACATGGAGGACCCCGGGGCGCACCTCCGGACGGTCCGCCTCCTGGAACAGGCCCTGGCCGCCTGGTGGGAGGAGGGAGGACCCGGGCGATGAAGAGAAGGAAGAAGAGGGAGCTGGACAGGAGGAGTTTCCTCGGAAAAGGGCTTTTCCTTCCTCTTTCCCTGGCTCTCCCTGCATCCTGCGGGAGGGGAGTGCGGTCCGTCCTGCGCAGGTCCTTCCCGGCCCTGGGCACGGCCGCGCGGATCCACCTGGAAGGTCCTTCCCGTGCTTCCCTGGAGAAGGCGGCCCAGGCGGTGGAAGGCGCTTTCCGGGAAGGCGAGGCCCTTCTTTCTCCTTTCCACCCCGGAAGCGCCCTCTCCCGGCTCTGCCGGGAGGCGGGGAGGAGGACCGTTCCGGTGGGGCCGGTCCTGGGGGAACTCATCGGTGTTTCCCGGAAAGCCTGGGAGAGGACGGAGGGGGCCTTCGATCCCACCGTGGCCCCCCTGGTCCGGGCCTTCCGATTGAATGGGGGAGGAAGAATTCCTTCGAAGGAGGAATTCCTCGAGGCCCGGGAAAAGGTGGGCATGGCGAGGCTGGAGTGGGACCCGGTGGAAGGCAAGATCCGGTTTCCCTCCCCGGGATTCGGCCTGGATCCTTGCGGCGCGGGGAAGGGCCTGGTCCTGGACCTGGCGGCCCGGGCGGCGCGGGACGCCGGCGCCGCGGCGGGACTTCTCGAGGCGGGGGGGGACCTGATCGCCTTCGGGCCGGCGCTTTTTCCCGTTGGGCTCAGGGTGAAGGGAATCCAAGGCGGCGTGGTTTCCCTCTTTCCCTTGGGAGAGAGGGCCCTGGC
>JALUZX010000328.1 GCA_027011425.1 Planctomycetota bacterium | reverse complement strand
AAGTAGGAAAGGGGACGGTCGTCGCATTCACGGTTCCCTTCGAAGAGCCCGCTGGCCGGGCCTCCGGGGCGGGGAGCGGGACCGGCGCGGAAGGATCCCGGGAGAAGGCTTCTTTGGGGGGCGGCCGGCTTTCCGGGCGGGTGCTCCTGGTGGAGGACAACCCTACCAACCAACTGGTGGCCTCGCGGCTCATGGAAAAGTTCGGCTTCTCCGTGGAAGTGGCCTCCAACGGGGCCCGGGCCTTGGAGGCCCTGGCCGCCGGGGAATTCGACCTGGTCTTGATGGATGTCCAGATGCCGGAGATGGACGGGATCGAGGCGACCCGCCGGATCAGGGAAGGCGCGGCGGGGACGAGAAACGTCCATATCCCCATCATCGCCTTGACGGCCCACGCCATGGCCGGGGACAGGGAGAAATGCCTGGAGGCGGGCATGGACGATTACCTTCCCAAGCCCGTGGAAGCCAAGACTCTGCGGGAGGCGCTGGAGCGGTGGATCCCGGGGATTGAACCTGCGGGAGAGGGAAAAAAGGAGCCCTCCGTCCGGGAAAGACCCCAGGGAAGTCCCCGGCCGGCGAAACCCGGCTCAGTTTTCGACAAGGAGGGTCTCCTGGAGCGACTGGAGGAGGACCAGGAACTGGTGGAATACATGTTGAGAACCTTTCTCCAGGAGGTTCCCGGGGAGTGGGAGACCCTCAGGAAGGTGGTGGAGAGAAGAGAGTGGGTGGGGGCGGAACGCCTGGCCCACAACCTCAAAGGTTCGGCAGCTACAGTGGGGGCCGAGGCACTGTGCGAAGCGGCCCAGGCCCTGGAAGAAGCCGTCCGGGAGGGAAGCCCCGGGAAGTCGGCGGCCCTCCTGGACGTCCTGGAGGATCAGCTCTCCCGTTTGAAAACCACCTTGGAGGAATTCCTGGAGGCCGTGGAGGAGAGGAAATGAGACGCCCGGGCTTCGCCGGGTCCCCGGTTCAGCCCCGGATGCGCACGACCAGGTCCCGCCCCGGCCGGACGGCGACGGGCCGGTCCAGGTCGACCCGGAAACGGGCGCCCTGGAGGGCCGATTCGCACCCCACTTTCTTTTCTCCGAGCCGCGCCTCCACTTTGGGGGATTCTCCCGCGCCGGGGGCGAGGAAGAGGAGCTTTCGGACCTTCAGGGCGCCGCAGGCGACGTGGATCCTTTCCACGACGCCGGAGCGATCCTTCTTCCGGGTGTAGAGGCCCCAGCCCCCGGCGGAGGTGAAGAAGGATGCGTGGTCCTCGGGAAAGAAGCGGGGCAGAAAACCGATGAGCCCAGCCGGGCCGTCGTAAACGAAGCCCTGGCAGGCCAGGAGCAGGGACCAGGAACTCATGGCCCGGGCGTAGAACTTGCCGCATTCGTCGTCGCCGAAGGGATTGCCGCTGTATCCCCAGGACGCGGTGCGGGAGGGAGTGAGCCCCTTTCGAAGCCGCCCGTCGTAGCGAAGGGAGACGGCGTGGGCGATACAAAGCCCCTTCCGGAGGAGGCCCGCCTGGATCATGGCCGCCGCCGCGGCGTATTCGAATCCGGTCATCACCTCGGCGGCGTATTTCGTGTGGTGGGGAGGAGGAGGGCCCTTGGGCCAGGTGATCATCTGGGTGCCGGGGTCTTCGTCGGCGACGAACTTCCTCGGGATCTGCCTGTAGCCTTTCATCCTGGGATGAAAGTTGTACTTGAAGAGGGCCGAGAGGGCGGAGCGCACGTGGTCGGCAGGGAGGATCCATCCCAGGTCGAGCTGGCGGGCCCACCACTGGCCCAGGACCTGGTCGATATGGCAGCCGTCCGCGTAGTCCTCGTAGAGCTTAGGCCCGGGGACCTGGAAGTAGTATTCGCCGTTGAAGAGTTCCTTGTCCACCCCCGCCGAGCCCTTGGTTCGGATCGCCCGGTAGGCCCGGGCCGAGGCCCGGTCCCCCTCCAGGAGGGCCATCCGCTCGGCCGCCGCCAGGGCGGCCAGGTAGAGGGACTCCAGCCAGGAGGAATGGCCTCCCACGTATCCGTCCAGGGTATTCCACTGGGGGCCGGCGAGCATGCCGTCCCGGTCCTTGTCCCACCGGGCGACGATGTAGTCCATGGCCTTCTTCACGTGGGGCCAGTTGCGGTGGAGCCAGGAAGGATCGGGGCACATGGTGTGCTCTCTCAGGGAGTTCAGGACGACTCCGCACTGGCCGTCGAAGGCGGCGCCCGCCCCGGGCTGGCGGTAGGGAACGGCCCCGTCCTCCTTCTGGCAGGAGAACTCCTGTTCCCGCATCCGGCGGGCCAGGGAGGGAAAGAGGCGGGCGTGGGCCTGGGCGTAATGCCAGACGTGGTTGCAGTTGCCCGGGCAGCAGCCGCTGTCGGGGCAGCATCCCTCCCACCCCCCGAAATAACCGGACCGGGTCCAGAAGACGGTCCTGCTCTTCAGGACGGCCGCCTGGGAGCCGATCCTGTCCAGGAGCCACCGGGGCAGGTTGGAGGCGTAGAGGGTGTCGTGGTAGAGGGTGGTCTTTTCGTCCAGTTCCTCCAGGCGGCGGACCGTTTCCCGGGCCGCGTCCAGGGCGTCCTTCCACCAGCGGGAATACATGACCCCCTTGCCTCCCCAGGCCCCGGCGCCTCCCCTGACGTCGGGGAAATACCAGCACAGGATGAATGTGACGGTCCTCTTCTCTCCCGGCCCGAGGGCCACCTTGGCCGCCAGCGCCCCGTCCAGGGTCTCTTCCTCGGGGGTGGGGCCCGCCTCGAGGGGGCCGGCGAGGCGGCCTCTCTCCAGGGCGGCCCGGAGCTTCCCGGCGTCGGTCCAGGAGGCGGTTCCCGTGAAC
>JALUZX010000327.1 GCA_027011425.1 Planctomycetota bacterium | reverse complement strand
TCCTAGGGGTGGTCCCATACCAATAGAAGAGGTCCGGCCCGAACCAGTAGAGCACGATCACCGGTCCTTTCTTGCCCTTCCTGAGCACCAGGGCGGCGTTCCTCCACCGGGAGAGTTCCGGCGGCGGGGTGTGGGTCGGATACCAACCCTTGGAGAAGGGGATCATGGCCTGGATCTTGATCTTCCCCTCGTAGACCTTTCCCGGGTGGGTGCCTTCCTTCCGGTAGGCCCGGAAGCCGGGGCGCCAGCTTGCGTGCCCCCAGATACGGGGCAGGGGAAGGAGGATGCGGTGCTGGCGGATGAGGTCGTAGAGGGGAGGCTTCTTCTTGGGGAGGACCCGGAAGGTCCGGTAGAAGAGGTCCAGGCAGGCCCTCCAGGTCTTCTCTTCCCGGCGATCCGGGTCCTTCCCAAGGACGGGGAGGAGCAGTTCCAGGGTGGTCCGGGGGGAACTGCGGTAGAGACCTTTGGCCACGGGGTAGATCAACTCCGGATCGCTGGGATGCTCCCGGACCTTGTCTTTCAGGTAGGTAAAGGCCTCTTTGGGGCGGTTCAGGGCCAGCAGGGCTTCTCCCAGGGCGTCCCTCGTGTTCCTTCGTTCCCGGGCGGAGAGGGAAAGACCCAGGAGTTCCCGGGAGAAACGGGCCACTTCCATGGTGTGGCCCATCTTCCGGCACAAGGGGAGAAGGAGAAGATCGACCTTTTTCAGGGCCTCCTTTCCTTCCATTCCGGGAAGGGCCAGGGCGTGCCTGTGGGCCTCCTGGAGGGCCGTCAGGGCGGCTACCTGGCCCGGGCTGTGCGGGTCGGGGCGCCCAGAAAGGATGAGGCTTCCCAGCTCGAAGGCGGCCTTGAAGGCAAGAGCCGCCTTTTCGTGTTTCAGGGTGGAGGGGATGGCTCCCTGGAGGATCTTCACGGCCGCTTCCAGGCCTTTGCGGGCTTCCCCTCTTGCCCGGCCGCCGCCCGTGGAGAGTTCCACCAGCCGGCGGGCCGCCTCCAGGGCCTGGACTCCCTTGGGCCGGGGGCCTTTTCCCAGGAGGGCAAGGGCTTCCCCCAGGTTTCCCGCCTTGAGGGCGTTCATGCAGGGTTCGAGCCTGCTGTCCTGGGCCCGGGCCGAGGGAAAAGAGAAAGAGAAAAGGGCCGCTAGGGAAAGATGGAAGAAGAACGGGGCGCGTCCCATGGCTGCTCCTGCTTTCTCGAGGGGGGTTTTTATCTTACAAGAAAGAGGGTGGCTGGATAAGTCGTTCGGAACGGACCGGAAAGAGCCAATTGAAACGACACCCCCAGAGAGACCCGGAAGCCCTCGTTCCCGTGAGGGCCCTGCCCTTTCGCCTCTCCCCCGAGGGGAAAGTGGTGATCCTTCTGCCCAGGTATGGGGATTCCTGGTTCGGGAGGCTCTGCGCCCGCATCCTGGGAAAGCCCCACATCCTGCTTCCCCTGGACGAGCGGGGTTCGGCCTTCTGGGAACTTTGCGACGGCACCCGGACCTTCTCGAGGATCGCCGCCGAGTTGGAGGGCCGGTTCGGCGAGGAGGTGCGCCCCGCCTTGGAGAGGGGCTACCTCTTCCTGGACCAGCTTCTGCGGAACGGGTGTTTGCGGCTTCTCGAAAAGCCTTTGGCGTCGCCTGTGGAAGAGTCCAAGGTGAAGGAAGAAGCGGAGTAAGACCAAAGAAGAATCCGAGCAGGAGAAAGACCGATGGACGAAATGAACATGAAAGGGCGGTTCGCCCTGGTCACGGGGGGATCCCGGGGAATCGGAAGGGCCATCGCCCTGGAGCTTGCCTCGAGGGGAGTGAACGTGGCCATCAACTACCTCCGGAACAAGACGGCCGCCATGGAGACGGCCCGGGCCATCGAGGAGGCGGGGAGCCGCTCCCTCCTCCTCAAGGGAAACGTGGCCCAGCGGGACCACCTGGACAGGCTCTTCGAGCGGATCGAATCGGAGTTCGGCCGCCTGGACATCCTGGTGAGCAATGCGGCCTCGGGGGTTCTCAAGTCGGCCCTGGAACTCACGGAGCGCCACTGGCACTGGACCATGGACATCAACGCCGGCGCCCTCCTGGGGCTGGTCCAGAAGGCGGCTCCCCTCATGAAAAAGGAAGAGGGGGGATGGGTGGTGGCCGTCTCGAGCCTGGGAGCGGTCCGGGCCATCCCGCACTACGCCGCCGTGGGGGCTTCCAAGGCGGCCCTGGAATCCCTTGTGCGCCACCTGGCCCTGGAACTCGCCCCCCAGGGGATCCACGTCAACGCCATCTCGGCGGGGGTAGTGGAGACAGACGCCCTCAAGTTCTTCCCGGAGCGGGACTCCATTCTCGAGAACTCCCGGAAGCGGACCCCTGCGGGCCGGTTGACGGCGCCGGAAGACGTGGCCAAGGCCGTGGTCTTCCTCTGTTCTCCTATGTCGGACATGGTCCACGGCCAGACCCTGGTGGTGGACGGCGGCTACTCCATTCTCGCCTGATTCCTCCGGCCCGACGTCCGAGATGGTCCGGGTGCGCACTCCCTGGGGGCCGGCGCGGATGGAAGAGGGAAGGCTCCTCCGGCTGGCCGCTTCCGACGGGAGGGCCGCCCTTTGGGCCCTCGGGGCCTGGCACGGGAGGCGGGTCCCTCAGGTCCTGGTCCTGGGCCTCGCTCGTGCCGAGGGGAGGCTCTCTCTCCTGGAGGAGGGGGACCGCGCTTCCCGCAACGACAGCCTGGTAGCGGCTCTCCGCATACAGAGGAGGGCCCGGGGGAAGCTTTCCCGCGCCTGCCCGGCGGCGCGCCGCCTCTGGGATGCCTACGCGGCCGGAGTGAGGGAGGGCATGGGTGGTTACGG
>JALUZX010000326.1 GCA_027011425.1 Planctomycetota bacterium | reverse complement strand
GGAGGGGGAGAAAGGATCCGGTCCTGTATTTTCAGGCCTTGCCCAGAAAGGGAGGCCGGGTTCTCCTCTCCCTGGCCGCCCCAACCCTGGAAGTCGGGCCTTTCTGGGTCCTGGTCGTCCGGGCGCCCTGGGTTTCCGGAGGGTGTCTCCCGGCGGGCACCTTCCGGGTTTCAGGAGAGTGGGAGGGGGCTCCCGGAGAGGCCCTGGCATCGGCCCGGGCCCGGGCGGAAGAAAGGCTGAAGCGTTTTTTGGGGGGCCTTTTCCCCTGGAGACCTTGGAAAAGCGCTTTCCTCGCGAAGTTTCCTTTTGGGACAATGGAAATAGCCTCGTTCCTCCAGATGAGAACCACCCCGGAAGGAAAGGTCTGGAAGGGGTGGGTCCTCTGGCGGGAAGACCGCCGGGTCGTGAGGGAGGCGGGCCGGCTCCTGGCGAAAGAAGACCGGCGCTGGCTCTTCCGGATCTGCCTCGCCGTCCTGGCCGCCTTGGCCTTCTGGTACGGCGCCCTGCGGCTGGACTGGGCCACCAAGGGTTTTTTCACATTCCGGATCCGCGCCTTGTCCCTCCTTGCCTGGGCCGGGGCATGCGGAGTCCTTTTTGTCATGGTATGAAAGGGGGAGAAGGAGGTGCGGGTCGAGGATGTCGTCGTGACGCAGCCTGACTGGGAGCATTTCTACCGCCACCTGAGGGAGCCGGGTTTCCTGGAGGGGTACCAGATCCTGGGGCTTTTGGGCCACGGGACCTTCGGGGTGGTGTACAAGGCCCGGAAGCTGTCCGTGGGCCGGCCCGTGGCGGTGAAGTTCCTCAAGGTCGACGACCCCGTCACGGGCGAGGCGGTCATGCGGGAACTGGCTTCTCTGGAGTACCTGGCCCAGCTGGACCACCCCAACCTGGTGAGCATCGAAGACCAGGGGGCGGTGGACGGCATCCCCTACATCGTGATGGGCTACGCCGGCGAGGAGACCCTGGCCCTTCGGCTGGCCGAGGAAGGCCCCCTTCCCGCGGCCGAAGCGGCGGGGCTCCTGGCCCAGGTCTGCTCGGGCGTGCAGGCTCTCCACGACCATGGTTTCGTCCATTTCGACATCAAGCCGGCGAACATCTTTCTCCGAGGCGGGCGGCCCAGGCTCGGGGATTACGGCCTGGCGCGCCTGATCACGACGTCCAGGCGGACCCTTTCCTTCGGGAGGGGGACTCCTCTCTACATGGCGCCGGAACTCCTGGATCGGAAGGGAGACGAGCGCTCCGACATCTACTCCCTCGGGGTCGTCCTCTTCGAGACTCTCGCAGGAGAACCTCCCTTCACTGGGGATTCGGAGTGGGAGGTCATGCGCAAACACGAAAAAGAGCCTCTTCGCTTTCCAAAGGGATTCCCCAAGGTCATGAGGCCCTTGGTGGAGAAGGCCATGGCCAAGAGGCCGGGGGCCCGGTTCGCGTCGGCCGGGAAGATGGCGGAGGCTCTTGTGGGGACGGGGGGAAAGGCCCCCGCCTACGTCCTTCCCTCCATGAAGGCCCGGGAGCGGAAACGGGAAGCCCCGTCCCGCAGGAACCGGCCTGGGCCTTTCCCCGGAGAGGAGGAGCCCCGGGAGAAGGAGGAACGGGGAGGGATACCGGGAGCCCTGGACGCTTTCCTCCTTTTGCCCGGGAGGATTCTCAGGATGACCTTCAAGCTCAGTTTTCGTATCTTCGGCTTCGCCCTGGAGCTTTTCGTCCTCGTCTTCGTCCTGAGCATCCTCCTGCGCGTCCTTGGCCGCGTCCTGGAAGGATTCATCGGGATCTGGTAGAGAGGTTGGGGTTCATGGAAGAACGGTCCGGGAGAATCGCCAGGCTGCAGGCCGGGGACGAGGCCGAGTGGGAGGCCCTGGTCCGGGAATTCTCGCCCCAGCTCTTCAGGTATTTTCTTTGCCACCTGGGCCCGAGGGAGAGGGCCACGGCGGAGGACCTGGTCCAGGAGACCTTCACGGGGGCTCTCCAGGCCATCGGCCGGTTCAAGCTCGAATATTCGCCGGCCCAGTTTCTTTTCGGGATCGCCCGGAACCGCCTGGTGGACCTGATCCGGAAGAGGCGCCACCGGGAGATTCTCCTCCCTCCCACGCCGCCGGACGAGTCGCAATCCTCCGGCATTGGGGCCCACCTGGGAAGGTTCGCCTCGGACCGGCGAAGCCCCGCCGAGAGCGCCCTGGCCTGGGAAGAGAACCTGCGAAGGCGCAAGGCCCTGGCCGGTTGCCTTCGTTCCCTGGTGGGAAGCCTCTGGGAGAAGGGTGAATTCGAGCAGCTCAAGGTCCTGGAATTCCTCCTGGCCCTGGGCGGGAGGAACAAGGAAGCGGCCCGTATCTTCCAGGTGGGGTCCGAGAGGGCCGTGGCGGGGATCAAGTTCAGGGCCCTTGGAAAGATCCGGGAGTGCTTGAGGGAAAAGGACCCTTCCAGGACCCTTTTCCCCGGGCTCTGGGCCCCGGGAGCCATGTAGGAGGAGTCTTTTGATGGACAGGGAACAACGAGACCTGGTCCTTGAACAAGACGTGGGACTCATCTGGAGGGAAGAGAGGGTTTCCTGCCCCCACGAGGACCTGCTCCGCGCCTGGGTGGAAGGAGGCTTAGAGGCCGGGCCGGGCGGGTTCGTTGCCTTCCACGTAGAGACCGCCCGGTGCCCCTGGTGTTCCGTAAAGGTTCAGGAGATCCGGGAGGCCCGGGAGGGCCGTCCCGTTCCGGAGAAGGCCGTGGAGAAGGCCACCGAAAAGGCCCTCCGGTCCACCTTTCTGGGGCTGCGGAGGAAGTAGTTCGGGTCTTCCCCGGAATTTGTGGGTCGGGGAACGT